>JAGOCT010000342.1 GCA_017998585.1 Candidatus Cloacimonadota bacterium
GCACATGGTGCAGGCAGCGCAAAGCTTGTTGGTCCTGAGCCGGAAGCTGCTCCAATTGAGGAGCAGGGTTTGGGATGGAAAAATAAACTGGGTACAGGTAAAGGAGAATTTACTACGACCAGTGGTATTGAAGGTGCTTGGAAACCCAATCCGACTAAATGGGATAACGGCTATTTGGAAATGTTGTTTACTTATGATTGGGAGTTAGTGGATAGTCCGGCAGGAGCGAAACAATGGTATGCGAAGAATGTGAAACCTGAACATATGATACCTAATGCTCATAATCCATCGAAAAAGCATCCTCCAATGATGACAACAGCAGACCTTTCATTAAAGTTTGACCCTGTTCTTGAACCAATCGCCAGACGTTATTATCATGATTTTGCTGCTTTTCAGGATGCATTCGCCAGAGCTTGGTTTAAGCTGACTCATCGTGATATGGGACCTAAATCACGATATCTTGGACCAGATGCTCCACAGGAAGATCTTATCTGGCAGGATCCTGTTCCAGCTTTAAATCATCAATTGCCGGATCAACAGGATATCGCTGAACTTAAAAAGATTTTATTAACTTTAGGTCTCAGTATTTCTGATATGATATATACTGCATGGTCATCTGCATCTACTTTCCGTGGTTCTGACAAACGTGGTGGTGCGAATGGGGCACGTATCAGACTTGAACCTCAGATGAACTGGGACATAAATCAACCAGATAAACTGAAGAGAATCCTCTCAATCTATGAGAAGATTCAAACTCAGTATAATCAGAATCAAACAGCTGATAAAAAGATTTCAATGGCTGATCTGATTGTACTGGCTGGAAATTCAGCCATCGAAAAAGCAATTCAGAATGCCGGTTTTAATATTGATGTGCCTTTCTTGCCTGGGAGAACGGACGCTACTCAAGATATGACTGATGTAGAATCCTTTGCTGTACTTGAACCTTATGCTGATGGATTCAGAAATTACCTAAAAACCAAATACACTGTTTCTGCGGAAGAATTATTGATTGATAAAGCGCAGTTATTAACGCTGACTGCTCCTGAGATGACTGTATTAGTCGGAGGATTAAGAGTCTTGAATATCAATTATAAGGAATCAAAACACGGTGTGTTTACAGATAAAAAAGAGACACTCAGTAATGATTTCTTTGTAAATCTTCTGGAAATGAATACTGTCTGGAAGCCGGTAGATGAAAATAATGACTTTTTTGATGGCTATGACAGTAAAGATGGTAAACTAAAATGGACAGCCAGCAGAGTAGATCTGATATTTGGTTCAAATTCTCAGTTGCGTGCAATTGCAGAAGTTTATGCATGTGATGATTCAAAAGAAAAATTTATCTGTGACTTTATCTCTGCATGGAATAAAGTAATGAATGCAGATCGCTTTGATTTGAAGAAAATCTAAATATAACTCATATCAGGTGATGGGAAATCATCTCCTGATTTTTGATTTTTACGTTTTAATCCCAAATGAAAACAGTATATTGCTATGGTATTAACAATCTGCCCATTCCGGTATCTTTTTTTCTGCCACGGGGAGAGTTGTCATAGATCTCTAAATTATAGTACACAATGGCGATGAACTCTTTTTTAAATTGACCATGAAAGAAACTATGAATCAGATTTGTGTATTCGACAATACTTTTTTCAAAGGAAGTCAACTGTGGATTACGGGGATCTAGTATTCGACTGACCGCTTTTATCTTATAGGACGGGATGTCCAGAAAGACGATTGCACAGACAGGTTCAGTCATCTGGTTTAAAAATGTCTGTGTGATCATACTGCTGTCAGAGTATAATTCCAGTGAAATCTGGCATCGTAAATCGAACAACTTCTCATAATCTGTGTAAAGGCTTTTCAAAATATTCAATTTTTCTTTTTGGTTTTTGTTCATATTCTCTTTTAAAAAGAGATTTAAACTGTCAATTACCTCAATTCTTGGTAAAAAGCCCATTCCTTTTACTGCATTATTGATGTCAAACTGACTGTCATTTCTGCGACTGCCTTTTGTTGCAACGATTCCATTATGTGGTCCGCTCAGATCGGGTCCTTCTTGTGATTTTCCTGACATCAGATTTTCAATTTGCTCAAGAGTTTTTATGCGTTTGCTGATATTCCAGTTCATGTATTCCTTCGGAAATTCAACTAATCCGGATTTCTTCCATTTGCCCTGATATTGAAATTCAATAAGGTATTCACCGTTTTTAGGTGTTTTAACATTTTTCTGATTGAAAAAATCTTTAGATATTAGGTTGCTCGATGGTTTTGGGAAAACAAAATCTTTGGCATGAATACCGTAAACGAACAGTATTAATATGATGCTGTAACTAATCTTTAGTGTTCTCATATATCCTCCAGTATTATAATCATACACGATGATGAAGACTTTGTCAAATTAAAAATAGTTAAAGACGATTTGATTGATTGCAGTGTGATAGTTTGCAACTAAGATAATATCAGTGCAAAAGTCTTATTAAAAATGTTCTGGAGATGTAGCTTTTTCGTATTTGAGTGCCTTTGGTAGATGTTAAAAAATAACGGTCAAATCTCTTCGCAATAAGCCAGTTCCCAGCCATAAAAGACGACAATCACTTTTTTCATGCTGACCATCCCATAAGGTGGCAAACCCAGCATTTGGCGTTCATATTCATCTTCTGCATATTGACCAAGCTGTTTTGAAGCTTCATAAATCTTTTGTTGCAGGGCTTTTCCCAGATCATTGTCTTTTATACTTCGGGGGATGTATTTGAGCTCAATCAGATAAGCAAATTTGATATCTTTGTATTTAATGTAAAAGGGCTTCATGATCAGGTCAGCATAGCCTTTGTTCATCTCTTCTTCGGATGCTGAGATATAGAAATCATAGATGTTTAAGTAAGAAAGGTAAAACGCTTTTACAAAAGCTTCTCCGTCAATAAAGTCTCTCAGTGAACTTTGCTTTTTAATTTGGTTTTCTACAAATCCAAAGGCATCTTTGAACTCTCCCCTGTAAGCCATTTTTCTCACTAACAGAAGTAACTCATACATTTCAACCGAAAAGCCACAGGCATTTTCAAATGAACGTCTGATGTATTCAAATACCATTTGTTTAATCGTTTCATTGGGGATTCTAAGAAATGGTAAGCCTTCAACGTAAGACCCTGAAAAACTAAGCAAGCCAAAAAAGTAAAGGAGTGAGATAAAATTATCCTGTTGGGTAATCTGATCAAATGGAAAACTTTTCTTGATTTCTGAGGGGATTCCTCCGTTGTTGATAATCTCTGTCAGGCGTTTGAAGTTGCCATTAAGGGCTTTATCCTGAATGATAAGAT
>JAGOCT010000343.1 GCA_017998585.1 Candidatus Cloacimonadota bacterium
GCACAGATAACACGGAATTCTACGAAGAACACAGGGCTGACGCCCCTTTATGCGGTTTTCTCTCTATCTTTTCTACGAAGAACACAGGGCTGACGCCCCTTTATACAGTTTTCTCTCTATCTTTTCTACGAAGAACACAGGGCTGACGCCCCTAAATCTGATTAAATACATTCTCCGCACTCTCCGCTATTCCGCATGATAATCGCATTGAAGACCACTAGATTGATTTCCCTTAAATCCTATAATAATTATTAGTTTTCTCCAAGATTGAAAAGACTAAGAAATGAGAAAGTATTTGTTTTTATAAGAAAATAGAGTATATTGTTATAAGGAGATGTTAAATAGATGAGAGTATATTTTAAAAAGAAAGTACATGATTATCCGAAAAGAGCAGGTGATTGTTATCTGGCATGGTACAATCAGGGGAATATTTGCATCCTCAAAAAGAAACCGGTTTTTGTCTGCCAGTCACAACATCTCAATATACAGACAATCAATCAAATTAGTTTGAAGTTATGGGCAGAACAAAGTCAGAGATTTAAAAAGGATATGGCTGAATATGCCAAGCGCTATAAGAAAAAGTATCCAGGCCTCAGAAAAAGAGGAATTTCTGCTTACTCAGCTTTTTTGATGGTTGTTCATGCACTGATTAGGCGTTTTCATATTCAATATGAAAATCATGAGAACGCGATAAATATCATGTCCACGCTGATAAAAACGCTTTCGGTTAAGAAAGCGATAAGGTTAAGACTGATTAAACCTGTCTCTGATGCTTATCAACTCAATCAATCAGCCGGAAATGATCAACACGTTTTGTATATCCATCATGAAAAATCAATCGTAACAAAAGAAATGATGATGTTTGAAGAAAAGCAACAAGCATGGTATTATCCATAACCATTATGTTTTTCATTCTTAACTCCCACTTCACTACATTACGTTGCAAGTCAAGCTCTCTCAGATATCATTTTTAACTTGCACACAGTTTTGTCTCCTTATAAGCCAGGTAATCATTGTAAAAATCTTTTCAGAAATGCTACTTGACAGAAGTCAGCTTTAATTCATTTTGGTATAATAAGGGATAAAAGACGATATGAATGATATTAATAAGATTAAAATAATAGTTTTAGATTGTGATGGTGTACTCACTGATGGTAAGATAACCTATGATAATAATCAGCTGGAATTAAAGAGTTTTTCAGCGCATGACGGCTTAGGTGTTAAAATACTCAGTTTTTCAGATATAAAAGTCGCTGTTGTAACCGGAAGAGAATCTCAGTGTTTGGCAAAGCGTTGTGATGATTTAAAGATAACGTTGCTTTATCAGGCAATCAGTAATAAGCGAAAGACGATTGAAAGCATATTAGCAGAACTTAATCTGACCTGGGAGAATGTTGCCTATATGGGCGATGACTGGAATGACTGGCCTGCCATGAAGAAATCCGGATTAAAAACCGCTCCTGCCAATGCCAACAATGCGATTAAAGAACGAGTGGACTGGATAGCCCCGCGAAATGGGGGAGATGGCGCAGTCAGAGATTTAATTGATTATATTTTAAAGAAACAGGGAAAATATGAAAGCTGTGTTGAGAAATTTCTCATTCATCTGGATGCTGATATCTCTTGCATTAATTAGTGCCTGCGATTTATCCACCAATATACAGGTCAATACAGGCGGAAAAGATCTGCCTGCAACCGAAATTATTGATTCTGTTTTTATCGTTGCCACTAATGGTGAAGCGCTTGACTGGAAGCTAAATGCTAAAAAAGTAGAAAGATACCCGGATAGTCAGGTTTGGAAAGCCTGGATAGTTCGTTTTGAATCTTTGCCTCCAGATCAATCACAAAAGACAATTATGACCTGCAATGAAGCGCAGATCGATGAGATTTCAAATGTCATTACCGGAAAAGGAAATGTCGAAATTAAATCACCAAATGGTTATTTAAGAACAGAGTTACTAATATTTAACCGCTTTTCCAATGAGTTGAATGCCCCTCAGTATGTTTATATGGAAAGAGGTGGGAATGTCATCAAAGGAACAGGCTTAACAACAAATATCAATTTCGATTATGTTAATTTACAGAAAGTTAGCGGGCAGGGCTCAGGCAGTGAATCATTGTTTGAATAAGCTTATTTCAGGGTTGCTTGTGATAATGGCATTATGTCTGCCATCTTTTTTGCCGGCACAGGTTAATAAACCCGAGCAGAGACAGTATCGTCTTATAAACGCTGATCAGCTTCAAATGAATAAATACATGAATGAATATGTGACCAATCTCAGAGGAAATGTTGTCTTTTATTATGGCAAAACTCAATTTAAGGCAGATCAGGCAGAAATTTTTGATCAGCAAAAAACAGTTATATTGAGAGGAAATGTCCGGATAAAAGAAGATACGTTGACGTTTTATGCAGATAATGCTTATTATTATCGTAATGATGAATACATTAAAGCCTTTGGGCGATGTAAGGTTCGTGAAGATCATAAAGACAATACATATCGTGAATTGATGGCACACCAGATGGAGTTTTACCGCAATCGCGGAGATCTCTATGCCAATGACAATGTCGTACTATATGAACAAAAAGATAATTTACATGCCAAAAGCGGATATGCTGAGTATAATCTGAATACAGGCTATGGCTATCTGATTCGAAACCCCTTGATTTGGCAGAAAGCAAAAGATGATTCTTTGAGTATTAAAGCCGAAAAAATTGAGTTTTTTAAACAGACTGGGAAAATGATAGCCTCATTTGATGTCGTTACTAAAAGTAAAGATATGCACTCTAAGAGTGACTTTTTAGTGTATTATATGAACGAAGGCAAGGCGCAGTATTTTGGTAAGCCAATGCTTTTCTCAGATTTTGGAGATGCTCAGGCAGAAAATATCTCCGTCTTTTTTAAAGATAATAAAATTTCTCATGCCCACATGCAGGATTCATGTAAAATCGTATTTGCTGAAGAGAAAAATAAAGAAAAAAATAACTGGATTGCCAGCGATCAGATTGAAGTAAAATGGGAAAATGACAAGCTGAGTTATTTTGCTGCAAAAGAAAATGTCAGATCTTATATTTTGCAGGCTCAGAAGAAAAAACAGCTGCCGATGAATAATTATGCTACCGCAAAAGAACTACAGATCAGCTTTGACGAAAATCAAAAAATTGATAAAATTAACTTAAAATCACAAGTTAAAGGAAAATATGCATTCAAACGTAAAAAATAAGAGAATAACAGTATCCAAAATAAATATGTTTAAATCTATATTTATCAATAAAATAGAAAATAAAACGATATTTAACTTTTTTTTATTGA
>JAGOCT010000344.1 GCA_017998585.1 Candidatus Cloacimonadota bacterium
ACAACGATTCAGAAAATCTCCATTATAAATCATTGAATTCTGTTGTAAAAATGTAAAAGCAAGATTTCTGTCTTCTGTTATCAAATTCCATTCGTTCGATTTTTTTAATTTTTCATCGACTAAAACGATGTGTTTCTTTAAAAAATAATATTCAATATTTATTGCGGCAAAGTATTTCTCCCGAAGGACAGAATAGTTCAAATTGTAAAATTTTGCCAGTGCTTCTGTAGGAAATCCCATCAATACTACTTTTTTCATTTGAATCTGAATTTGATCCCACAGTTCTTTAGCTGATTTATTATAATTTGACAGATAGTAACTGGGAATATCATGAGTGAAATAGGGATTAGAAAGCCATCCAAAGTCAATGAAGACATCCGCCAAAGAAACCCATTTTTCATAATAATGGGCTGGTAACTTCAGATTATTACTGTTCATCTCAGTAAAGACCCGTTTTCTTAGGTTTTCAGAGGCAATATCAAGTACGGCAAATCCACCTGCTTTTCGGATTTCCAGAGCCATTTCTTCAAGAAGGGGAATCTCAATTAAAGGGTTATCTAAGTCATAACCATTATGTATTTCTGCACTTAGATTTATGATTTGCTTTTGTTTAATCTTAATCACATTATGAATAATGTTGTATGCCAGAGCAGCTAAATCCATTTTATCCCTATTCCTTTCTTATCTCATAACATACTAAAGCTTAGTATCCACATACCAGGTTTCACCCAGCTTCACTTTAGCAAGTGTAAAATCCTTAATATTGAGAATGTCTTCTGCTATCTTACAAAATTTGTCTTCATTATCACTGACAAAAAAATAATCTTTTCCTTTTTCCTGACTACAGCTATCTTCAAGATTATCATTTATATCATCTAAAATGGATACTGCAGAATCGACAAGGCATACTTCATTTCCCATTACATTCTGGATGACGTTTTTCAGAATCGGATAATGTGTACATCCTAAAACCAATGTATCAATGCCTTTATCTTTAAACTCTTTCAGATATTCTTCGGCTATTGCATGGGTAATGGGATGCTCTGCCCAGCCTTCTTCAGCAAGCGATACAAATAATGGACAAGCGATACTAAAAATATTGCAGTTTGTATTAATATCCTGTATTGCTTTGGAATAAGCCTGACTCCTGATTGTACCTTCTGTGCCGATAACGCCTATCCGACCGTGTTGACTGTTAGCAACAGCACTTCTGGCTCCAGGTTCAATAACACCCAGTATTGGAATATCAAACATATTGCGTAATATATCCAGAGCTACTGCTGATGAGGTATTACAGGCAATGACGATCATCTTAACACCCTGTTGCATTAAAAATCGGGCATTTTGAATTGAATAATCTATCACGGTATTCTTTGACTTTGGTCCATATGGAACCCTTGCTGTATCACCAAAATACACGATATCTTCATTTGGGAAATGTTTACGTATTTCTTTAAAAACAGTAAGTCCCCCGACTCCAGAATCAAACACACCAATTGCCTGTTTTTTAAATTTCATCATTTCCTCTATAGTTCAAGTTTTCTTTGAAAAAGAAAAGGGTGCAAAGTCAAATCTGCACCCTTAAATCAGTTATGGTAAAATCTTTTCTAAGATTTTTTCATCTATCTTCTCAATCATTTTTATCACTAAATCAAGTGCTGCCTGATAATCAGACATTTTCATCATACCATTATGACTGTGTGCATATCGAACAGGAACAGCTAAAACGACTGAAGGTACACCAATATTCGAAACATGAATCTTTCCTGCATCTGTACCGCCTGACTTACGAACAGCAATCTGATATGGAATTTTATTTTCTTCACACACATCAATAACAAAGTTTTTTAATGCTGGGTTTGTTAACATGGTTGGATCAACCACACGCATCTGAACACCCTTTCCAAGACCACACTGAACTTCATCCCGATTACCCGGAAAATCATCTCCAGGAGCTCCTTCTAGCACTATTGCCAAATCTGGTTTCACTAAATTTGCAATCGTCTGAGCACCACGAGTACCGACTTCTTCTTGAACAGAACCAGCACAGTAAATTGTATTAGGATGTGTTTTATCTTTGAAATACTGAGCAACTTCAATCGCCATTGCAACGCCTGCCCTGTCATCAAATCCTTTTGATATCATGATATCATTCTTGTCGATATAATGATAATGAGGAACTGGTACAATAAAATCACCTTTACGAATTTCAAATACATTCTTAATTTCCTCATCAGAACTTGCACCTAAATCGACGTACATATCATCAAGACTCAATTTTCCAGATGCATCTTTTAAGTGGTGTACTGGCACAGAGCCGATTAAACCCGTAAAATGTTCTCCTTTGTGATTTATGACTTCAACAGGAGAGGACATAAGCGTTCTTGGATCCCAGCCACCAAGATTAACCATTCTGATTAAACCGTTTTTAGTAATCGAATGTACCATAAAACCGATTTCATCCATATGTCCAACTAATAATATACGAGGTTTATCTGAGCTGCCTTTGATTTCAAAAGCGATTGAGCCTAACTTATCTTTTATAAAAGGGATATCACTTCCAATCTTATCTCTCATAAACTGGCTGACTGCTTTCTCGTCTCCCGATACTCCAGATAACAATGTCAGTTCTTTTAATAATTCTTTTGAATTCATGTTATACCCACTTTCTATATCATTATTCATTCGTAAACTCATTTTTCATTTCTTTAAAGAAATGTCAAGAATTTTTCACCTTAAATTAAAAATGTTTAAAAAACAGGGACTCTGTTTATCAGAGTCCCTGTTTTTCAATCTGTTTACTATTATTGCTTGTCAATCGAACAAAATTCTTCGAATGATTTACGAGGCGGTCTGTTCTTTTCAATCTGCAGCATTTGATCTCCAAGCGACGACCAGAACCTGTCAGTTTCTTTTCCACAAATCAGAATGGTCAGTAACTGATACTCATCTGGTATATTCAGGATTGTCTTTGCCTTTTCTTCGTTGAAACCGGCAATTGGATGAATACTGAGCCCTAGTTCTACGGCTTTTAATTGCAAAAAAGCACTTGCCATTCCGGTATCAAACGCATAATATTCACGGCTACCTACTATACAGTCTTCTTCCTTACGCGAATAGACTGCAATCATCAAAGAACTGTTGTATGTCCATTCATTACCTTTTGACATCACTTCATGCATCTTTTCCAGCTGATTTTCACTCCTGACAAAAACAAAATGCCAGGGTTGTTTATTATAACAGGAAGGCGCCATCTTTGCCGCATCTGCCAGTTGATATATCATGTCATCAGTAATTGTCACTTTTTCTAT
>JAGOCT010000345.1 GCA_017998585.1 Candidatus Cloacimonadota bacterium
ATAGATCTTCTCGTATGGATATATTTTCAAAATATTCTCTATATCATAAAGCCTTAAATCTGAAAGTCAGTCAGGAAGAAACCAATGATTATCAGGTAAAAGAAAGTTTAACAGCCATTACCAGTGGGAAAATATTTGGTAAAGGTTTTTCAAAAGGGCGTGCAAAACATTATTTTTTGCCAGATGCTAAATCAGATTATATATATGCTATCATCGGAGAACAGTTTGGTTTTATAGGGGCAATAATCATTTTAGCACTATATACGTTTGTTTTTCTAAAATCATGTAAGATTGCCTGGTCAACTGATGAGATGTTTTTGCAACTTTCCGGAGTAGGTCTTGCCTTAAACTTTTATTTAACAGCGATGGTGAATATTGGAGTCGCAATTTCTGCAATTCCTCCTACTGGATTAACATTGCCTTTTTTAAGTTATGGTGGGACATCATTGTTGATGAATGCGATCAATATGGGTTTAATTTTGAATATGAGCGCTCAAAGAAAGGTCATTGCATGAAAAGAAAAACAGTGCTTATTTCGGCTGGTGGTACGGGTGGTCATATTGTGCCAGCACTTGTGCTTTGCGAAGAATTTATAGAAAAAGGCTGGCATGTTGTATTTGTAGGCAATAAGGATAGCCTTGAAGAGAAAATGATAACAGAAAGGCATATTCAATTTCTAGGAATTGATGTCCAAAAATTATACAGAAACTGGACATTTCAACACTTAAAATTCCCTGTAAAACTGATAAAAAGTGTTGTAACTTCCTGTCAGATTATAAAGCTGTACCAGCCCAAAATGGTTATTGGCACTGGCGGATTTGTGTGCGGACCGGTTGGTTTGGCAGCAATATTGGCACGTGTTCCATTGTATTTACAAGAGCAAAACAGTTTTCCCGGTATTACCACCCGCTTTTTAGGAAAATTTGCCAAAAAAGTATTTTTAGGTTATAAATCAGCAAATATCTATTTCTCAAAGAACAATACAGAATATACCGGAAATCCTATTCAGAAGGATAAATTGCTTTCTGATGAAATGATTGATTATAAGGCATACCATCTTCAGAAAGACACACTAAAACTTCTGGTGATTGGTGGAAGTCAGGGGTCTTTATTTATCAATCAGATGATTTTGAAAAACATTGATTATATCTTAAATCAGGGTTTTGAGGTTATTTGGCAGACAGGTAAAAACCATTTAGCTGAAATTAATAAGCAGATAGCAGGCCGTCAGGGAGTATATACTTTTGATTTTAGTGATGAAATGCATAAATTATATAATTCAGCAGATCTGGCAATATGTCGCGCTGGTGCATTAAGTCTGGCTGAACTGGAAGTTAAAAAAATACCCTCAATTCTAATTCCATTACCCAATGCAGCGGGCAATCATCAGTTAAGAAATGCGAAAGAATTTCAAAATAAAGGCTATGGGATTGTGCTTGAACAGAAACATATTCATGATTTTGAGAGAGTATTTAATCTGTGTGTGGAGAATATAAGTCAAAAGAAAGAAAAATTTAAATCATCTATTCATTTAAATGCTGCTTCTCATATTTATACAAGTATAATAGAATCACTTCATTTGAATCTAAATCAGGAGGATTAATGTTAGGTAAAACAAAAAAAATCCATTTTGTTGGTATCGGTGGAATCGGTATGAGTGGTATTGCTGAATTTCTCCTGAATCATGGATATGAAATATCAGGCTCAGATATGCAATCTTCTGAAATTACACGTTATCTGGAAAACAAAGGAATTCCAATTATACAGGGTCATGACCCCAAAATTATTAAGGATGTGGATGTTGTTGTAAAGTCTTCTGCTGTACATGATGATAATCCAGAAATTGTATATGCAAAAAGCCAAAAAATCCCGGTTATCAGAAGAGCAGAAATGTTAGCTGAGTTAATGAGAATGTCTTTTGGAATAGGTATTGCCGGTACACATGGCAAAACTACCTGCACTTCTCTGGTGGGGATGGTTTTAAGTAATGCATTGCTTGATCCTACTGTAATTGTAGGCGGAAAAGTGATGAACTTTGGCACTAATAATCGTCTTGGATCAGGTAAGTATATCGTGGTTGAGGCGGATGAATATGACAGGTCTTTTTTAACATTAACACCTATTATTGCTGCAATTACCAATATTGAGGCTGATCATCTGGATTGTTACAGTAATCTAGCCGATATCAAAAATGCTTTTATCCAATTCGCCAATAAAGTGCCCTTTTTTGGCTGTGTGATTGCTTGTCTGGATGATACCGGAGTTCAGTCTGTATTGCCAGAAATTAATAAAAGGATAACAACCTATGGGCTTTCCCGTCAGGCTGATGTACGTGCAATTAATATTCGCAGGGATAATTTTATGACGACCTTTGATGTCTTGTATAAAGACTATATTTTGGGAGATATTTCTACTCATCTGATCGGTCAACATAATATACAAAATGCATTATTAGCAATCGCAACAGGCATTGAAATGGATATTCCTTTTGAACTGATAAAAAAGGGGATTGAAGATTTTAAGGGCGTTTTCAGACGCTTTGAGTTTAAAGGTGAAAAAAGTGCGATTCGTGTCTATGACGATTATGCACATCATCCGACTGAGATTAAAGCTACTTTATCTGGAGTACGAGAAAATACTCAAAAAAGAATTCTTGTGTTGTTTCAACCCCATTTATATTCCAGAACAAGAGACTTTGCATTGGATTTTGGTCGTTCTTTCTATCACTCAGATTTACTGTTCGTAGCGCCTATATATCCTGCACGAGAACAGCCAATTGAAGGAGTGAGTGGAAAATTGATTGCTGATGCAGCTATTCAGTCAGGTCATCATCATGTGCATTATATTGAAGAAAAAGAAGATATTGTTGAAACAGTTTTGTCCCATTTGGAAGAAAATGATGTATTGATTACAATGGGAGCGGGAGATATTTACAAGTATGGGATGGAAATCCTGGAAAGTATAAAATGAAGATTTTTAAAGATTTGTCTTTAGCTGACTTATCGCATCTTAAAGTGGGTAAGAAACCAGAACGACTGTATTTTCCAGAGTCTTATGATGAATTACAGTGTCTGTATCAGCGTTATCACAAGAATTTTCAGATAATTCCTTTAGGGGGATGTTCTAATATTCTGTTTGGAAAGACAAATCATGTGGCATTGATCAGTGATAAATATTTGCCCTGGAAATGGGTCATGAATGAAAATCAGTTGCTTGTATCAGCCAATATGAATATAAATTATATGATAAAAAAATTGGCTGGATATGGTTTGGGCGGATTAGAATTTCTTGCAGGGATAA
>JAGOCT010000346.1 GCA_017998585.1 Candidatus Cloacimonadota bacterium
AAGAATGGATAGAAAAATCAGCCAGAACAGCTGGAATTCATGAGGTGATAGATGGATTTGATAAAGGCTACGATACCTTACTGGGTGAGAAGGGTGTCAACCTTTCCGGTGGCCAGAAACAAAGGGTTGCTATAGCCAGAGCATTGATTCGTAATACGCCTGTATTGATCTTTGATGATAGTTTAAGTGCTGTTGATACTGAAACCGAAAACTATATCTTAGGTGAACTCAGAAAACTGGCAGGTAAAATTACAATTATCATCATTGCGCATCGTATTACGTCAGTGATGAATGCTGACCAGATCTTTGTCTTAAACCATGGTGAAATCATTCAGAGCGGAAACCATGATGAACTGATCGCTCAGGATGGCATGTATCAGAGAATCTGGAAATTGCAAAGTGATTTAGAAGAAAGTCTCTCTGATGAGCTTGAAGAAAATGATGAAGAGACAATTGCTGTTTAAACGATTGTCAGATGAATCACAAAATTAAAAAAAGGAAGTAAATATGTCTCAATGGGAAGAAAAAGAATATACGGAGAATCTGGATTGGCAGTCCTGGAAGAAACTTCTCCGATACATATATCCATACAAGAAGTATATGATGATACTGGCGATTATAATGGTGTTCAATGCCGGAGTGGATGCAAGCTTTCCACTATTTACCAAGTATGCGATTGATCATTATGTAATCCCTAAAACATTGGCTGGAATACATTGGTTTATTATCAGCTTTGTCTCTATGATCGTTTTTCAGGCAGCCAATATCTGGTTGTTAATTGCTATTGCGGGCAAAGTCGATATGGGGATTTGCTATGATATCAGGAAAAAAGGCTTTGAAAAACTACAGGAGTTATCCTATTCTTATTATGATAATACGCCTACAGGCTGGATAATTTCACGTATGACCTCAGACTCAGGCAGATTAGGAGATACGATTGCCTGGGGATTGGTAGATGTGTCCTGGGGATTATCAATGATGACTGGGATTACAGTCATTATGTTTATCCTCAACTGGAAACTGGCATTAATTGCAATGGCCGTTGTACCTGTATTAGCGATTGTCAGTTTTTGGTTTCAGAAGCGATTACTCAAGGCATACCGTGATGTTAGAAAAGTCAATTCCAAGATGACAGGAGCGATAAATGAGGGAATTATGGGTGCTGTTACCAGTAAAACCCTGGTGAGAGAAGAGAAAAACCTTCATGAATTTAAAGGTCTTACTCAGTCGATGTATGGCTATTCAGTTCGTTCAGCTATATTATCTTCTATCTATATGCCGGTAGTTTTAACGCTTGGAGCAATCGGTACCAGTCTGGTATTATGGCAGGGAGGGCATTCCTTTTGGTTACAGATAATTAGTGTTGGTACCTTTATCGCATTTATTCAATATACGGTTCAGTTTTTTGATCCGATCTATGAGTTAGCCAGAATGTTTTCTGAGCTGCAAAGTGCACAGGCAGCAGCTGAGAGGCTTTTAACGCTGTTAGAAACAGAGGTGGAAATTACTGATAGGGCTGATGTTATTGAACTTTACGGCAGTGTATTTTCGCCTAAGAAAGATATCTATCCGGAGATCACTGGAGAAATTGAATTTAAAGAAGTGTGTTTTCAGTATAATAATGGGGAAAAAGTGCTGGATCATTTCAATCTGAGGATTAAAGCGGGTGAGACTGTTGCCTTAGTAGGAGAAACAGGCTCCGGTAAATCAACCATTGTAAATCTGATTTGTCGATTTTACGAACCACAGTCGGGTAAGATTTTACTTGATCATCATGATATCAGAGATGTTTCTCTGGATTGTCTGCACTCAAATCTCGGTTATGTATTACAAAGTCCTCATTTATTTAGTGGAACTGTTAAAGACAATATCAAATACGGTAACCCGGATGCGAGTGATGAGGCTATGATAAAAGCGGCTCAGATAGTTCAGGCAGATGAATTTATCAATTGTTTGAGTGATGGTTATGATACAAAAGTAGGGGAGGGTGGCAATGGCCTTTCCACTGGTCAGAAACAACTCATTTCTTTTGCAAGGGCTATTTTGGCTGATCCGGCTTTGTTTATACTGGATGAAGCGACTTCTTCTGTGGATACTGAAATGGAAAAACTAATTCAGGAAGCGATTAAAAAGGTTTTAAAAAATAGAACCTCTATCATTGTTGCTCATCGACTATCTACTATAACAGACGCTGATAAGATTATCGTTCTGAGAAAGGGTTGTATCGTAGAGTCTGGAAAGCATCGTGAACTGCTGAAAAAGAAAGGCTACTATTATCACTTGTACACCAGTCAGTTTATCAGAGAAAAGGAATTGGAACTGGAAAATCAGAGTCAGGCAATATAATTAACGTAAACAGCAGAGATTAAGTGAGGGGTATAAATTCTCATTTATTTCTGCTGACTTTTTGAACATCTAATAATCCCCGGTGAAAAACAATTAGTTATAGCTAATTGGTAAATCACCGGGTTATTCTTATTGAAGCAATTTCTCAATGACACACCCTTTTTCGATGTATTGCTAAAAGAGTTTCTCTTCCATTTTCTTCAACAATGAGAAATCAGGAATTCTGTCTTCAGGTACTTTTGCCAATATTTCAAACTGAAAAGAAGCTTCTCCGTAGCGATTCCAATCTTCCTGCATTTTCCGGCAATTATGATTCCCAAATTTTAGTTCTGATACATGCCGGTTATAAGCCTTTTCTGTAGTCATGGAAGTCCCCATATACAGATTACCGCTGTCTTTGCAGGTAATCAAAAATACTCCTGGTGTTTTTGGTTCCTGCATGGCTTTCATAACCAGCATTTTTCTATCCTCTTTATTCATTGATTTCCCTCTTTTCTGCTTTAATCCAGTAAGCGCTTCCGTCAGGCAGTCTATCCATAAAACCGTATTCTATCATATTTCTGCGTATCTGTACATGATCTTCATAGATAGGTATTAAAATCTCATTCACTTCACTTTCACTATACTTTCTAGTTACATCAAACAATTCAGCAATTCTACCCAGTATAATGAGTTTTTTCTTTTCTTTTGGTGGTATTATTTTCAAAGTGCCATCCGGGTTGAAGTAATTTCTAATCACTTTTTCACTCTCTGTCATAACATGTCGTTCTTCTGTCATGGTTACTCCTTTGTTGTTTGCTATTAGTCTTTGTTTCTTTGGCAGTCGTTCTTCAGCCATTTCCATGACTGCGGAGAATAATCGCGCCTGTTTTTCCTTTTCTCTTAAAGAAAACCGATGATTGCGAACAGTGGATGAGCTCAATTCCAGTATCCTGGCAATTTCTTCATCTGAT
>JAGOCT010000347.1 GCA_017998585.1 Candidatus Cloacimonadota bacterium
CAGTATCAGATAGATTTGTTAATTCATTATATTGTTCTGTTAAATCATTTAAATTAAAATGATTTATTTCTTCAATAAAATTAAAGTGTTGTTTAAAGGATTGATTTGTTTTAATTACTTCCTTATCATTATTATAGATCAACCATGGATATGGATAATTTTCATTTATTTCTTTGATATGTTGATAAATACTCAGTTTTCCTTTTCTCTTAAGTAGTAAATATATGAATAATACAAATAATACAAAACTAGTTATTGACAAAGTAATAATCAGAAACTTTTCACTAATTTTATGATTATGATTTTTACTAACTGATTTAACGCCAGAAATATGCTCATTAATACTCTGATAATAGATAGAATTCTCATCTTGTTTCATCTCTTTAATGTAATAATCAATTGTAGTGAGTACACTTTGCATTTTATATTTTGGTGATGCGTACCTAAGCTCTGAAGGTCTAAATATTATTTCAGATTTTTGAATTTGATAATTACTCTCATTAAGAGATCCAAAAAGTCGATTAACAACTGCAGCATCGACTTTCTTATCTTCTAACATTTTTAGTCCTTCAGCATACTCTTTCACATATATATGTTCAAAGACCACATCAAATTTTTTTAACAATAAAATGAGCTCTTCAAAATATAAATCATCTTTCACCCCAGCAATTGTCTTTCTGTTCAAATCCAACATAGTAGATATACTTTGATCATTCACATAGACAATCCCCCAGTTTACGAATACATTCTCTTTATTATAGTCAAAGATTTCTGTTCTTTTTTCTGTATAAGCAATATCTACCAATATATCTATAGAATCCTTTTCAAGTAATCTCAGACAGTCAGCCCATGATTGATATACATATTCTATTTCCCAATTTTCCTTTTCAGCTATATGTGTTAATACATCTACAAATAAACCTTTTGGCTCCTTCTTATCATCTATATAGACTAAAGGTTTGTTTTCATATATACCTACTTTTAAGGCTCTTGCGTTTAGAACAGTACAAATTAGGATGAGAGTAAGAACTAAAAAGATTCGTTTCATTTACTAACCTCATTTATGCATTATTTATTTTCTAATTTTTTAGCATAAAAAGAGAAAGAAGTCAACAGATATTTTTAAAATTTCTTAATTTTTAAAAAATCGGCGAAAATAATCGGGCAAACGACTCTAAAAATTTTCTTAACTTGTTTTTCTTGTTAACCGATTCCTTATTAATACAGACACAATTCTCCAAATCTTCGAAAAACTGCTCTTTTAGTTTTATAACTTTAGATGAATCGTACAGTAAGGCATTCATTTCAAAATTTTGACTAAAACTTCTGATATCAAGATTAGCAGATCCAACAGAGCAAAATTCATCATCAACAATAATTACTTTCGCATGAATGAAACCCTTTGTATATTCATATAACTTTACGTTAGCGTCAAGTAAATCATAGTAGTATGATTTGGTGCCATAATTGATAAAAATATGATCAGGTTTATGAGGAAGAATTATTCTAACATCGACACCAGCCAATCCTGTAATTTTTAAAGCCATCAGAATACTTTCATCAAGAAACATATAGGGTGTCTGAATATAGAGATAATTCCTTGCACTGCAAATCATCTCAAAATAAGCCTGATGAATATTTTCCCAATCTGAATCAGGTCCAGAAGAAACGATTTGAACAGGACTCACTGATTGGATTTGATGTGCAGGAAAATTGACTTTATTAAACTCGTTCTTTTTACTTACAAAAAGCCAGTCGAGGAGAAACATTTGCTGAATCACATGGGATGAATCTCCTTTTATTCTCAAATGAGTATCTCTCCAGAAAGAAAAGGAGGACGAAATCCCAATATATTGGTTTCCAATATTTACACCACCTATATAAGCAGTTGTACCGTCAATAATGGCTATTTTTCGATGATCACGATAATTTAACTTACTTGATAAAAGTGGAAAAATTGCAGGTGAAAATGAGTAACATTCACCACCAGATTGGATTATTTTTTTCCAGTATTTTTTTTTTGTTCTCCATGAACCTACAGCGTCATATATGATTCTGACTTTTACACCTTCTTTTAGTTTTTGAATAAGGATTTTTTGTAATGTAAGGCCTGTTTGATCATCTTTAATTGTAAAGTATTCAAGATGGATTGTTTTTTTTGCTTTTTGAATATCGTTAAACAATGCATCTAATTTATCTGCTCCGCTGTAGTAAAAATCCATCTCATTGTGTTGACACAAAATAGCTTTACTATTATTATACATTAGTCTAATCAATCTTTTTACATTATGACTCTGATCATTGACAATATCGAAAGCATCAATATTATCAGTTAGATCAGAAGATATGAAAGCATCAATTGTTTTTGCATCCTTTAAAGACTTCTTATTAAAAATTTTCTTTTTTCTATAATTTATTCCAAATACGATGTAAAGAATAAATCCTATAACAGGTAAAAAAATTAATACTTGAATCCACGCTAATGATTTTACAGGATTTGTATTTTCACGAATAACCAAAAGAATAATAGAAACGATAATAAAAAGGAAAATCCAGTCGATAAAAGTAATCAGATTTTGCTTAGTTTGACGAATATGTTCATTATCAATGTAATTAGCACTAATAAGGATAAATAGAATGCTAATAATAAAAAATATAAATACAAGAAATAGTATTCTTTTCATATTTTAATAACTAATTATCATTTTATCATGTTCTTTACTTTTTAAATTCTTAAATTTAACACTAACCTTATTAGGTACACAAATAATCGGAAATTGATCAGACCAACCCATTTTTACACATTGTTGGTTTTTGCAATCCGAATACAACATTCTAACTTTTTTATTTTTGATTTCTATGGTATTATGCTCATTAATCTTTACGATCTGATTCTTATTTAGCTCACATTCTATATATAAATCGTTATCTACATATACTTCTATGCGATCATAGTCTTTATGATTCATAATGAAAAAAAAAGAACTAGCACAGACCAAAATAATGATTAGAATTAAGATTAAATCTGCTTTGTTTATCTCTGTTCTGATGTCTTTTAAAAATGATTGTGATGTTTGATTATTCATAAAAATCTAAAATCTTCCATAAACTGGCGTATGACAAACAGGACATACATTTTGATTGTCCAATTGAGTTGTGATATGAGATATTTTTCTTTCGATTAGGATATTTTGACAAACATGGCAATACGTATGATTAAATTCAGTCAGTTCTGTATTCCCAAGATATACGTAGTTTAAATTTTTCTTTGCAGTATGATATAGTCTAATTA
>JAGOCT010000348.1 GCA_017998585.1 Candidatus Cloacimonadota bacterium
AAGACCTTCAGGAGCCCATAGTGCTTGACCATTTTCATCCATTCTTTGAGCATAAAGAGTCTGGCGACCTGATTGAAATGATGACCAGACACTTACAAGACTGTTTCCTAATGCGACAGGCGCTTTAGAAATTTCGTAATAATCTGTTTCCTGAATCATCACAGGTTCAGGCCACACATTCATTGCCCATATACCACTGAACAGGCTCAAAAAAATAAAAAACATACTTAGGTTTTTCATAGAATCCTTTCCTATATTATTTCGCATAAATTAATTAAGCAAATTATATTCCAATCTGATAAAGCGTAAAATCATGAGGATGAACGGCACTCTATCACTCTTTTCTACCTGCCTTTGTTGAGCAAGCAACCTGCTTGCTTTGTAAAAGTAAATTATCGATCTTTGCAAGTCTGTTGTAGAGCAAGCAACCTGCTTGCTTTGTAAAAGTAAATTATCGTTCTTTGCAAGTCTGTTGTAGAGCAAGCAACCTGCTTGCTTTGTAAAAGTAAATTATCGTTCTTTGCAAGTCTGTTGTAGAGCAAGCAACCTGCTTGCTTTGTAATAGATAATGTTGTATCTTTGCAAGTCTGTTGTAGAGCAAGCAACCTGCTTGCTTTGTATATAGATATAATTGGTTCTTCGCATGCTGGTAGCATACGCCACAGCCCTACTGCGAGCATCTTGCTTGCAGATAAACGACCAGAATGGTCGTTCTACAACACACTATCATTTCATTAAGATCATTTTTTTGGTGATATGCTTTCCTTCTGCACTCAACCTGTAGAAATACACGCCCGAAGATACATTTTTGCCATGCTCATCCGTACCGTTCCAAATAACTTCATGATTACCAGCCCTCATCTCAGTATTGACCAGTGTAGCCACCTTTTGCCCCTTGATGTTATAGATTGAGAGTTCAGTCTGTCCAGCGTTTTTCAGGGTATAGCATATCTTTGTGGAAGGGTTGAAAGGGTTGGGGTAATTTTGAGAAAGCGTCATAACCGGCAATGGCAGATTCTGACCAGCGTCTGTATTTGAAGGGTTAAAATCAATGAAGGCCGTTAATATTTCTGATGAAGTGCTCATGCAAAAAATGGCAGAATGATCTGAGTTTTTTTGAATAGAAAATTGACTATAGCTTGCTTCACCTGATGCTTTTCCGATTAGTGTGGGTTCAAGTTCAATCTCACCGTTTTCATCGAAAATGACACAATAAAGACGGTTAGACATGTAACTAAACCCATGATTATATTCATAATCCAAATGACTAAAAACAAGAATCGTTTTGTTTTGAAATGCGGTATAATCAATCCGATTCAAATAGTAGCCTTGAAAGCACATCGGTAAATCAATAGAGTAAGTTTCTGAAAACAAATTGTTTTCATACTGATAATCTTTTCTTATGATATGATTATCATAATGATAAAGAACGGATAATCCCTGATCCCAAAAAATCTTTTTTTGAAAGAAATATTCATCATCAGGTCCCAGAAATTCCTGATTTACTGATATTTCTCCATTGCTTTGTTTGATGACACTATAGCGCAAATCATTTGCAGGTAAGATACAGGTAAAACTTCCCTCTACCTGATAAAACAAGGGATTTCCTCTTAAGTTTCCTGTAAAAATGCTAATTCCTTCAGAAGGCCAGTTTTCATCCGGTTCACCCTCTGAATTAAAGCACTGTAAAACCAAAGGGGTTGGATTGGGTCCATATACTTGCCATGAGAAGATATTATCTTCTATATCACTAAAATCAATTTGAAAGGCGTTGGTTATACCAGATTTGATTAATCGGCCTTCTATCTCCCATTGAATCATATTGTTTGATATTTTTTGGCAGTAGAGATCATAACTATAGGTTTGATATTGATATTCATGGTAGTAAATATAAAGATCTTCGCCAATAGAATTGACGGATGTAAACTCAGCAGGTCTGTTTGTAAAGAGAATTCCGTTTCCAGGATACATGATCTCTCCATTTTGACCGCTAATCTTTTGTATGTAATGAGCAACTGTATTTCTGAGATAGCTTCTACCTTCGCTCCAACAAACTATAAAATCTCCACTGTCATCAACGATTGCACTTAAAAGTATCTGTTTGTAAGTGTTTGGGTTAAGTGGCCTGCCATTGTTTTCTAAAAGTTTATTTCCCTGATTGTCATATAGTTGATAATAAATGAAATGACTCATTATTAGATTATAGTCAGCATGCGTTTGTGTCCAAATTACCATTGTATTAACTCCGTTGTTTAAGACAATTCTGGAAGAGGGAGCACCTGGCTGACCTTTATATAAAGGCACCACATCACTATGATAAAGCTGATAACCTGAGCTACGGCTAAAGCGATAGTTTAATTGATTATACTGATCATCAGTCCATAACTGATAGATGATATGATTAGAAAAATGAGTATCGGGTAGCTTTATCCCATCTGAAGTTGGTATCTGATTTTCAAACAATGTCTCGGTAGAAAGGTAAATACCAGAATCTATCGTTGCAATCTTTGTAGCATAGACATACTGGTTATTGACTAATGTACTCTCAATCCATGTAATATAGATGTTGTTAAAATCATCTTTAGAAAGTCTAAACTTAAAAATATCAGGATTTTCAATAGTTACCTGGACAGATTCTTCCCACTGTACCTCCCCAGCAGGATTGATATTTAGTAAACGCAAGGTATTATTGGTTTCAGGATAACAAATCAATAAATTGTTTTCAACAGGAAGAAAATAGGCATTGCTTTGTATCAGGGTATTCTCAACTACCACTCCAGACTGCCCCAACAGGGCATTTCCCTGTAAATCATATTGTTGAAATTGTAACTGTTTTGTTTGAGTCACCCAGACACACACGATTCGCTGATCTGGAAGCATATAAATTGTACCTGCTTTAGGTGAATTCGATGATAGTGTTCTGCTCCATTGGATACTACTTGTCAGACTTCTATAATATATACGGTACCTGGAACTGCTTTTTTGAAAAACAACAACAGCCGTTGTATCAATAGCGATTATTTGATTTACTTGACTATAAAACTGATCATTAAATGCCAGATTAGTGCTTTGTATCAAGTCCCCATTATAATCAAAATGTTTTACAGGATTAGTACTATAAATATAATTCTTGATAAAGAGCCCTCCATTATTATCAGATACCATAACTGGTTCTGTTAATACATATTCAGCTTCTGTATCAGTAGAGACACTTATCTTCTGAGGCCATAAGAGTATGCCGTCAAGATTGATTTTTTGTATGTAACTGTCTAAGCTATCGTCATT
>JAGOCT010000349.1 GCA_017998585.1 Candidatus Cloacimonadota bacterium
TTGTATAATTGGCAAAGCGATATAAGGAATGAGGATGCCCATACGTGTTGTTTGTTCCAAAACTCAATATTCCTATTTTTGAATACTGATTAAAAACAGTCTCCAAAAAATCATTACTGCTTGTACTATTGGATGAGCTGCCATGATGCGAAATTTTTAACATATCAGCACTTAAAGACCATGGATTTAGCATCATATAAGTTTGAACTACACCTTCAGCATCACCTGTTAATAAAATATCTGCATACCCATAATTAACCATTAAAACAATACTGGAATTATTATCTCCTGAATCCTCTTCACCAGGCGGATAACCAATATTTAATATTCTGAATTGAACAGGACTATCTAAATCAAGCGTTTGTCCCTCCTGATAATTATATGTATTGCTATTTGACAAATCATAAGTCCACGTAAATTGGCCTGAGTTTTTTATATCTGATATACCGCCATAATGATCAGCATCGTGATGAGTTTCAATCAGATAATCAAAATGATTCACATTTTGAGCCAACATATAATTCAAAGCAAGTGGTTGACCATATCCTTGCCAGTTAAGATTACTATTTCCTCTGGTTCCATAACCCCCATCAATCATAAGATGTTTATTATCAGGAGTTTTTATATAGTTGGCATCACCCTGCTTAACATCAATAAAATGCATTTCTAAAAAAGAATAGTTTTCTGGTGTGGCAGTGAAATAGATTACTGTATCCTGATAAACATCTTCATTCTCAACTCTGATTTTCATAAGATATTGTGAATTAGAGGAGTTTAACGGTAAATGAAAAGAAAACTCAGAATCTTTCCCTTTTGCTGACCATCCATAATACTTTTCTGAGCCACCAAATCGTTTGAAATATTCAAATCTGATATTCAGATCAGCTTTTGTTTCAACAATCAGTGTATTGTTTTCAACATACAATTCATTAAATAATCCGGAAGCTTCCTGGAAAGCAGATTCTACTAACGTTTCATTTTTGCCACATGACAGTATTAACATGGGAAGAAACAGAATAATCCATTTAAAATTTTTCATTAACTTGTACCTGTCAGATAAGTGGGCATTAGCCCACTTATCTATGATTCCATCGCAATAACTGAGATTTCTATTTCACCACCCTTTGGTAAAGCTGCAACCTGAATTGCTTCACGTGCAGGGAATGGTTCATTGAAATATCTCTTATAGATTTCATTCATTGCAACAAAGTCTTTCATGTCAGTCAGAAAAACAGATACTTTAACAACATGATGAAAAGTAAGATTTGCTGCAGATAATATTGCCTGAATATTCTGAAAAACCAGAACTGTTTGTTCTTCAAATGTTCTTGCTAAATTTCCAGTAACAGGATCAATACCTAACTGTCCAGAAATATAAAGAATTCCCTTTTTCAATGTAGCCTGAGAATAAGGTCCAATAGCCTGTGGGGCAAGATTTGTTGTAATGGATTTCATAATCACTCCCTTTTTTATATTATTGAAATTGCTTTTTTTAAACGAAGCACATAGTCATTTAAGTCTGCGATATAGATTGGTTCTTGATGACTTTTCAAATTATTCTTTATTAAGAGTTTTCCCTGTCTTATCATATCTTCTGTAACATAAACAATTACATCTGTTTCATAATCATCTGTTAAGCTCTGCATTGATTGAAAACTTCCAGTATAGTTTAAAATCTGAGTATGAACTTTATTGTCATGAAGACCCTGAACAATTTGTAATACAATCAAATCAAGATCATCTGACATTGGAGCAATAACTATTCTAAATTCATTTTTTGGTTTAAGAAATATTCTCTTTTCATCCATAATCTTTATGATCAACTCCAAATTAGCCGAAAAGCCTATTGCTGGTAAGTTTTTTCCTGTAACGGATTTAGCAAGCATATCATACCTTCCGCCGTTTGCCAGGATATGCTTATGTCCATGATGATCCAGAGTAAAATTAAAAATTGTTCTATTGTAATAGTTAAAAGCAGAATGAATAAAGGGATTAATGAGATACGACACACCAAGGTTTGATAACATTCTCTGCAATCTTTTGAGATGCTCACTGCAATCTTCACATAAATGATTAATGATAGCAGGTGCTTGTTCACTTATATTTTTACATTTGTCATCAACACATTGGAATACCTGTAAAGGATTTAATTTGATATTATACTGACATTCATTACAAAACTGTGACTGATGATCATTGACAAACTGATTTAAGTGTCTTAAATACTCAGGTCTGCATTTATCACAACCAAAACTACTTAGCTCAAGAGTTAAATTGAATATTTCCAGATTCTTAAAAATTCTAATCGCTAAAAGGATTATTTCATTATCAGTTAGTAAATCATTACTACCTATGATTTCTGCCCCAAACTGATGAAATTGAGAAAATTGAGTCATATTTTTTCTTCTGAACATAGGTCCAATATAAAACAAACGAGATAATATGTCATTAATCTGATTCTTTAACAAGCTATGTAAAACAGTAATAGTACCTTCAGGTCTTAAGCTTAAATTATTCACTTCATTCAAATTGAAGAGTAAATGATTTGTCAAATCATCATGCTCTGAAAAATAATTCAGATATGTTTTAAACAATTCTTGTGATTGTAAGATTGAAGTCCTGATTTCTTTAAAATTATAGAGTTCCATTGTTTGTCGTATTACATTTTCGACATAATTCCATTTCCAGACATCATCAGGTAAAATATCATGATAGTTTAAATCATTTTGATGATTTTGCATATGCCATCTTTCTTGTTTTTAATTCCAGATACAGAATAATCATACTAAACCCCAACATGTCTGCTACGATGTCATAAAATGAAAATTGACGACCAGGAATTAAAAGTTGGTGAAGTTCATCTAACAAAGGAATTGTAAATAACATATATATTAGATGAGTTTTAATGCTTTGAACTGAATAGCCTGATTGAAACCTGAACTTGTAATATAAAAAGCTCAAAATTAAATATTCTGAAAAATGAGCTAATTTATCCCATGAGATTCCATCTTTGAGTGGGATTTTTAAAGATGGAACTGAAGACAAAGTAATGATAACAACAGCCCATATCCAAAAAAACAATTTGTATATTTTCATTTAAACCTCAATACTATCATTTATATTTCTAACTAGTAGCATATTAAGAAAAGACTATATTATCATTTCTGGTAATTTGTCAACAACCAAGTTACAGAAAAGGGAGAAGTCTGGTATTCTGCTTTCAAAGGGATTCTATATTGATCGTCAGAAAACCAGAAATAGAGACTGTTCTTTTCATTT
>JAGOCT010000350.1 GCA_017998585.1 Candidatus Cloacimonadota bacterium
ACTATATACAGATTCACTGCCTATCGGAATATTCTCAAACAGGTTCATATTCAGCGCAAACCCTACTAAAATTTGTGGACTCAGTAATTCACCGAACTGATCAAATATTTTCATAAAATAGTGACGATACCATCCATCTGTATTTGTTTCAAATGTAACAATGATTTGTTTTTGCGGATTCGTTTGTAAATCAAGGACTTTGTAACCATTTGCTATATCCAGATTAACATCATTGAGCAGATTTCCGTTTTTATCAATATGTCTGAGATTAAAATTTTGATAAGGATAAGCAGAATTGGCAAAATAAAAGCCATTTTCACCATCCGGATAAATTTTCAGATAATTATCTCCGGTAGCGGATTCAGGAATGATAATACCTGAATCGCCCCATATTCGTTCGCCATTATAGTTCATCTTTTGAGCCCGTGAATGGTAAGGGTAAAACTGTGTAGGATACTGATCTCCGATCTCATTTTCGATCCAGACAATAATTAGAGCATTCTCACTGGTCTGAATGGCAAATGGTTTGCCATGATGTACATAATTATCATCTGTTGTTAATCCATATTCTCCCCATTGAGGCTCACCAGTTTCAGAATATAGTTGGACGTAGATCTGGTAGTAACCTCTTGGATTTGCCTGATAGACTGACAATAAACCATTTGGTGTTTCAAAAAACAAGTGATGCTGATTAACTTCAGATTTTCTGACAATAGTTGCTTGTTCAAGATTGTTTGAAAATAAGCCCCCCACAAGCAATAAAAAAATAAGAAAAGATAGCATTTTTTTCATGATAACTCCTTTTTACAGAATACTGGCATTCTCTGCCGATTCTTTCTGTTAATTTGTTTCACTCTCTGTATTATTTTGCTAAATATACTTCTAAATCTTACGATGTCAAGATAAATTTTATTTTTTTAAAGATCGGGAGACAATTGGTTGAAGCATCAGTTTGCAGCTATATATTATGAGTCCATTATAAAAAGGGCATGAACCACGAAATACACTAAACACACGAAAAAGGAAGGCTTAAAAATACTGCTTTAAACTACTTTTCTGGATTTTTAAACATATTTTTCATTTTAAAGTTAACCTTCATCTCATCGATCAGAGTTTTTATAGCAGACTCATATTATACTTAGCAAACAGGTTGTTTGCTCTACATCGTTTTGTTTTATTGAAAATTGGGAAGTGCTTTTTAAAATTCTCTCAGAGACTCCTGAATCCCTTTATGAATCTCATACCAGAAATTCAAAGCGGCTTCCTTTTTATCTGCTTCAAAGTCTGCCAGCCATTTCTTTAAATCTTCCTGATAACCGCTTTTTTCTAAATCAACCCCTTTTAGAAAAGTGTGAACAAAATCGATATTACGTTCTGATTCCCAGAATAAAGACGCATTTCTGCTGTTAATACGACTGGCTGTCAAAGCGCATTTATAGATATAAGCCTCTTTTTTATCGTAGAGATTATGCACAATTTCCGGAATCATCTCTTCCAGCCACATACGATGAAATCTGCAAAAACCAAGATTATCAATCTGAAGTTCCTGTTTAAAACGAAGGGCATTTACTCTGCCAAGTTCGCGTGGAGGCAGAAAATCATAACCGTAATACATAAAATATTTGCCCATTATTGCCATTGGCGATAATACACCTGAATTCCAGTACTGGTTAGGCACTATCCAGCCTTTTCTGCCAAAGGCATTGTAAACGAAATAATCGAGGATATTCACATTTTTTTGGCGAAAAATACTCTGTCCCCATTTACGTGCACCTTCACTCAGATCGATAAGTCCCTTTTTGGCTACAATCGCATCCAAAAGCTGCACAGCCAATTCTGCATTCTGTTCTGAATGATGGACAACATCAAAATTCTCTGGCTGAAAATACGGTTTCAGCGTTACACCGAGATCTTCCGGATTAAGCAGTTCCCTGTCCAGACATTCCATCAACCAGGCAAGAACACCGCCAACAGATATTGCATCGAAACCATAAGTATCAGCTTTACGATTGACACGTTCAGCACAACGCTGATCAAAAATCCCACAAAGTGGACCCAGCGTCTGATAAGGTTCATAGTCTTTTTTATAGACGCCATTTAGTTTTTTACAAACAGCTGAGCATGGCTCGCCACAGGTCCTGTATTGCTTATTGGCAATTGTTTCTTCATTAAATTGTTTCAGATAATGGTTAACAATCAGTTTTTGGTGAATCTCAGTTCTTTGCTGATCTGACATCAGACAGCTTTTATAATTAAATGCAATCAATCTCTTACCGACACTGGCATAATTAACACCTAAAGTACCACCTGTCTTAAATTTATCTTCATATCGGTACTTGGCAGTTGCTTCAAAATCTTTGATCAGTAATTTTTGTTGATATTTTTCCTGAAACCATTCATCAGCCACTTTCCTGTCTCTGAAATCTTCATCAATGAAACTGCCTCCGTAAATAATACCGGCAATATGATGATCTTGAAGCATTTTTGAGCCAAATCCGCCCCGTCCTGCCCATGTATCTGCATGAGTGATCTTTCCTTTTTCTATAGGAATAGAACCAATTGCCCCCATATCAGTGGTCCAGGCTGAAGGACCTGTTGCCAGAATGCGTGGATCATTAGGGTAGCGATCTTTATATTTTTCATAAATATACTCGTGTAATGCATAAAATCCACCTTCACCACTTTTCCATATTTCAAATAATTCTATTGGAATGACCTCAATATCCAATTCCTCTCCATGATTACGGTTGAGGTATAAGATAGAAGGATTCGACGCTTTACCAATGATACTCAGCATATTCAGCCCGAGATTATCAAACACCAATCCGGCTCCGCCCATCGCTGATATGTAAAAACCACCCCAACAGGGTGAAAATCCAGTAACAAATAAGCGATTTGAACCAGGGAAAATAGACCCTGCCAGTAAACCTACACCAAAGTTCAGACTATTTCGCTTTACCGCATGATGTAATCCCAAATCAACGGGACCAAAATAATCGCCTACTTTATATTTCTTTATCTTATAGAATCCTGTGCCTGCATCGACAAGCAAAGATTTTAAGTGAGCATCCATAACAACCTCTTTTTTACCCGTTCATGTCTCTTAATTCTCTAATCGCCCTCTAAATCTCAGCTGACAGGAATCTGAGCTGATCTAGAAATTTAATGCTGCTTTGACTTCTTTTTCAGTGAGATATTTGGAATAGATTCTTTTAAGTGTGCCGTCTTTTTTCATATCCTGGATCACTTTATAAAAATATTGCGCATCTT
>JAGOCT010000351.1 GCA_017998585.1 Candidatus Cloacimonadota bacterium
ACTCTCATCAGTCCACTATGTAAATTTTAGTTTGAGGGCAGGTGCAAGACCTGCCCCTACGATTACCCAATTGTAGATGAAAATGTAGGGGCAACCCTTGCGGTTGACCTTTGAGACCGAGGTGGTATTAACCATAACTCCATTCTGGATAACAGATTATACCATAATTCAGATTATTATTCATTTTGATTAACCGGATGTATGGCACTTCGTTTCGTACATCCCTACCGACCTGTTATCAATAATTGTTTTTATCCGTGTTCATCCGTCAAATCAGTGGTTAAAATTCTGAAAAGCGATTTTCTCGCAAAGAGCGCAATGTTCGCAAAGAATATTTTTAAATACATTTTATGCCCGAAGGTCATGTGCTTCCCTCTGTGTTCTCTGATATCTCTGTGGTTAAACAGTCTTAAGGTAACTTTGGTGTTCTTTGTAGATCATCGAAAAGTTCTGATTGTACCTGACAGGTCTATTTATTTATGCATTTCAGCTAGATAAGATAATCCCTTTTCAGTCAGATAACGACTTGTCAGATAGTGATTCATTTGTAGATATTCTTTTTCATGCGTTTCGGTGAGTGCTATAATTTTCCCATGATTCAGCTCATAGTTCATTAACCAGAATTCACCGATAAACCAAAGCAAAGAAACGAGTTGTTTTACAGCATCAGGATTTTTACCGAAGTTCATGATGCCTATTTGTTCTAATGTTAAAAAATAGGTTCCAAGTTCAAGTTGCCTTTGTTTTGTAATCTCATTATACTTTTCTTTTAAGATTGGATCATTGTTAAGCAAAGCACTCATATGATTAACCAAAAATCTGTATTTATAAAAGATTCTAAGGTTTTGAACAATCTTATCAGAAATTTTTGAATCGGCACCATTCATTTCAGAAATATTCCAGTTTTCTTCATATTCAATCGTCATTTGCTCATATATAGCCCTGATAATCTCTTCTTTATTTTTAAAGTAATAGTAAAGATTCCCAGGGCTGATTTTAAGGGTTTTAAAGATTAGAACCGTAGATACATTATCTGGACCTAATTCATTAAACATATCCAGTGAGACCTGCAATATCCTGCTTTTTGTCAGATCACTTTTGTTCATTAAATGCCTCTGTTTTTGCGATTAATTTTCTAAAAGGCTGATAAAGACCAATATCCATACCTTTGTTAAATAATTCTTTTCTAATTTTAGGAAAAATTGTCAAGCACTTCAATACATTATTTATTAAAATAATCTTTTTATCCTTCTGAGGAAAGTCAAATCTGCCTGATTGTTTGTAATGCTTATAGTCTGCAATAAATGGGAAACGGAGTTTACTGTAAATTTCATCACGGAAGATCTTTTTACCGCTAAGCCCTAAAAAGGTAGTTGGCGCTAAATAATCCTGTTCTGAACATCTAACCAGTTTATCTGCTAAATGTTGAATATGTGTTTTAACCGTTTCTCGATGATCTCTGTCATCAGAAACAATACCTGCTAAATGCGCTCCATTTGCTTCAAAATAAGTCATGAATAACTCCTGTAACGAAGACAATTGTCTTAATGGACCCGAGATAATCATTCCAACTTGCTTGCCACTAATTAAAGAAGAATGGTTATGGAAGAAAGAACGATCAAAAAACTTTTTCCATTTGGAAGAGAGATATCTGTCATGAATACTTCCTGCAAAGATAATGATATCTGCAGTTTGAACTTTTTCTTCAAATATTTTGCGATACAGATCTTTTTGATCATAGACACAGGTAAAGTCATATCCGCATTTGATACAGCCCAGGCAGCCTCCACTCATTTGAAAATCATCAAGGTGAACTCTGTGAACCTTATTAGCAAAAAGGGAATGTAAATAAGATGTCATTTCTTTCAGATTATGATCTTTTTCTGATTCATCACTTAGGATTAATATGTTTTTAGATGTATTTAAATGATGTTCTGACTCTTTTTCTAAGTGGAATTGAGGGATAGAATAATCTACCGGAAGTGAGAGTCTTGGATTTGGCTTCCCTGATTGAATAAATTGAATGTAGTTATTCATAAAAATGCAGAGTCTTTCCCGCTCGGTATCATGATTAAAATCGTCCATATGGGCACTGTATGAATCAAAGTAGTTCATTTCAAGATCTTCCGAAACTGAACGAATGTAATTTAAAGCGAAGTTATCGCAGAAGTGAATCGAAGTTGCAATCGAAGCTGCAGGTTTGCCATGAAAGACAGATTCACAATTTTTTTCAAAGATGAGTTCTATCCATCTTTTATATTGAGAAGCAACAAGCAGGTAATAGAGAGGGAATCCCCAAATAATAGCATCTGCTGACTTGATTTTTTGACAGATTTCATCAAAGACATTATCCTCTTTTTCAATCTGATTAATTCTACAACCAATGTTGATAATATCAAAATCTGCCTGAGAAAATCTTTTTGCAAGGTATTTGATATAATGCATACTAAGACTGGAATCTTCATGTTTTGGGCTGCCATTCAATACACATATTTTCATAATTTAACCTCTTTTCTTTTAAATAGAATACATATTCTAAATAACAAGACTCATTGTCAAGTAAAATTAGAATATAAATTCTAAAGACATTTGGAAAGGCTGTTATGAGGGCTTGTTTTACCTTTTTTTATAAAAATTTGTAAAATTGACAATTTCAAATATTCTGTAACTACTCAGCGACTTGTTACAAAATAAATGTGTGTCTGCAAAACGTCACTATTTAAATATAAATGTCAAAAAGGTCTGTAGAGATGTGAGAAACGGAGCTTGCATTTTCCTCCTGTGGAAGGGTGGCACGAAGTGACGGGGTGGTATAAGCCGTACATCCGAAAAAGAAAATAGAAAAGTATCCTGATCTGTGTATCATTTAGGTATTTTAAGCGGATTTACGGCATTTCACTTCGTCTTAACAAATCGTACTTAAAGCATCCTGCTTGCAGCTTTTCTACAAGCGGGACGCTTGTAGTACGGGTATTTACGTCTTAACGGATTTTATAAAAGCACATATTAAGAACTACCGTCACGCAAATATTACATTTTCTTTAACAAGCATAGACTTATAAAGGTTAAATCCCTTTCCTCAATTTATTAAAGACTACTGTTAGCTTCTAAGGCTTAAAAATTGAACAGTCTCTATTGGAATAAAAAAGATTCTGCTTGACAGGTCAGATATTATATGGCAAAGTATCTTGAGATACTTTTTTAGAAGAATTTATTTGTAATCGTAACATAAAAAGGAATATAGTATGCCACTTTATAAAAATCACCAT
>JAGOCT010000012.1 GCA_017998585.1 Candidatus Cloacimonadota bacterium
TCTGATATCATTATCTCTGGTATAATAATGACATACATGGGGGTCTTCATGAAATGATAAACCAATCCCATGACCACCATACTCTCTGACGACAGAGTAGCCGAACTGCTCAATGTAAGTCTGAATGGTTGAACCGACAACAGACAGTAAAACACCAGGTTTTAAGGCTTTAATTGCCAGATTCATAGCCGTTTCAGTTCTTTCTACGAATTCCTTGACGTTTGGCTTTACTTCTCCAATCAGATAAGTTTTTGAGCAATCACCAAAAAAACCTTGATAAATAGCCGTTACATCGACATTAACAATATCACCGTTTTTAAGGATTTCTTTGTTGGAAGGGATTCCATGGCATACAACATCATTTATTGAGGTGCATATACTTTTGGGATAGCCATAATAATTTAAAGTTGCTGGAATGGCCTCGTTTTGAATCATGAAGTCATGACACAACTGGTTGATTTTTTCAGTGCTAACTCCTGCCTGTATAAATGGTTCTATGTATTTCAAGGTATTAGCAGCAATTTTACCTGCTTTTCTCATCCCTTCAATCTGCTCTTTTGTTTTTATGACTATCATCTTTACCTCTTAAAATAAATAAAGCCGCTGGGGTGCGGCAAATTTATTGGTGGGCCCAAGAGGATTCGAACCTCTGACCATCCGGTTATGAGCCGGAGGCTCTACCAACTGAGCTATAGGCCCCTTATATGCATTTTTAAGTATATTTATAAAACAGGCATTTTCTGTCAAGAAAAAAAACACAAAAGGAATGAACACTTTTAATAAATAACCTAAAATCAGATGGATAGACTTTTCTCTGATATTAAAAATACTTGTAAAAAAATTGGGTATTCACAACTGATTTTCCAGTAATTCTAAAAAAACAGTGCTAAGAATTTGATTCAAAGAGGATAAGGAATGGATAAGGATGCAATAAGGATAGAATAAGAAAATCACAAAAAAAAAATCATCAATTCATCACCGAATTCACTAAAAAATTTATATCCCTATCTCAAAATAATTTGCTAAAAGGAAATGATAATTCAAAAAAGCTTTGACAAATGATGATTATAAATTAAATTGTATCTTATAAATTAGAGATAGATTGTTAAAATCTATAGAAAGGCTTATGATTGGGAGAAATCAGACTTGAAAATGTATCAAAAAGCTTTGGCGATTTCCAGGCTGTTAATAATGTCTCGTTAACCATAAAAGACGGAGAGCTTTTCTCTTTTTTAGGTCCCAGTGGATGCGGTAAAACAACTATACTCAGGATGATTGCCGGTTTTGAAGTACCCTCATCTGGCAGAATTTTTATAGAAAACCAGGATATCACAGACATTCCTCCTTATAAAAGACAGGTAAATACCATATTTCAAAACTACTCTCTGTTTCCGCACATGACGATTTTTGAAAATGTAGCTTTTGGACTCAGAATTAAAAAAATAGCTGAGAAGGAAATCCAGAATCAGGTTTTTGAGATGTTGAGACTGGTTCAGATGTTTGATCATAAAGATAAATACCCCAATCAGATCAGTGGCGGTCAAAAGCAAAGAATTGCCATTGCGCGTGCTTTAATCAATAAACCGAAAGTCTTATTGCTTGATGAGCCTGTCGCTGCATTAGATTTAAAACTTCGTCAGAGAATGATCATAGAATTGATGAATATCCATGATTTGGTAGGCATTACGTTTATCTATGTGACTCATGATCAGGGTGAAGCAATGAGTGTCTCAGACCGTATGGCTATCATCAATAAAGGGCAAATAGTACAAACCGGTTTGCCAGATGATATATATGAAAGACCAAACTCTATTTTTTCAGCTTATTTTATTGGCGATACCAATCTGATACCAGGCGAAGTAATTGGGATAGAAGATGATTTTATTGAAGTGCAGACAGAACTGGAACAAGATGGAGAAAGACTGGTACTCGACAGTTCATGTCATGCTAAAGTGGATAAAGGCGCTAAGATAACCCTCTCTCTGAGACCTGAAAAGATTGCCATTTCCAGACAAAAGCCAGATGTAAAAAGTGATTTCAACATTATAAAAGGAAAAATTGAAGATATTCTTTACTTAGGCACTCATACCCAATATATTGTCAGAGTAGGAGAATATCGTTTTAGAGTCTTTAATCAGCATAAACGCGTCTATTTTGACGATATGGCGCTAGATTGGGAAGAATCGGTATATCTTTTCTGGCATGATATTGACTCTTATGTAATTCAGGAACAGGATATGAGCCTGAATGGAGGATTAAATAATAGTGAATAATGAGCAAAAGCACGAAAAGAAGAAGAATATCTATAGCTGGATTCTTTCTTTACCTGCGATGAGCTGGTTAATATTCTTCTTTTTAATTCCCTATATTATTATCTTTATTTATAGTTTTTATCAGGCGGACATTTATGATATTAAAGCCATTTTGACTCTGGATGCCTATAAAAATGTATTTTCACCTGAATACTTCCGTTCATTTTTTATATCTTTCCGGTTAGCGCTTATTACCACTTTTTTATGCTTTTTACTGGGATATCCGGCAGCCTATCTGATTGCCAGAAGTTCAGAAAAGATAAAGAATACCCTATTAGTGTTAATCATAATCCCTTTTTGGACGAATTTTATTATCAGAATATTTTCATGGCGAATATTTCTCTCCCCTGAGGGCATTTTGAATAATGCATTAATTTATTTCAATCTGATTGATACCCCCTTAATGCTGATAAGAAATGATTTTGCCGTCATTTTGGTGATGGTTTATGTTTATTTGCCCTATATGATTTTACCCTTATACAGCAATATTGAGAAGATGGATTTTACCTTACTGGATGCAGCGATGGATTTAGGAGCAAGTCCGAAGAAAACATTCTTTAAAATAACTCTTCCGCTTTCAAAAGATGGCATATTAGCTGGCTCTATCCTGGTCTTTATTCCTGCACTGGGAGCCTATATCATCCCTCAGTTGGTTGGCTCACAGGATTCTCTGTATATTGGTCAGATTATCACTTACAAGATAAAAAATATCCCCAGAAACTGGCCACTTGCTTCAGCTTTATCATTGATGCTCTTAATTCTAATCAGTGCGTTAATGGTGCTTTTTTATACCTTGCATATAAAGTTTAAGGAAAGAATGATTGTAAAGGATGAAGATGAAAAATAAGAATGCAAATATTTTTACAGTAACTACATTCACTTTTGTGATTATTTTTCTGTATATTCCCATTCTCTTACTGATTGTGTATAGTTTTAATGATTCAAAAATCATATCATCCTGGCGTGGATTTACCTTTAAATACTACTACCTCTTGTTAAAAAACAGAGAAATCATCAATGCGTTTAAAAATACAATGATCATCGGAGTACTATCTACCATCGCATCAACTGTCTTAGGTGTTCTTTCAGCACTTGCACTGGAAAATAAACGCTTTTTTGGTACTAAATTCTTTAAAGGACTTGTGTTTGTTCCGTTGATCATGCCTGATATACTGATGGGTGTATCATTAGCTTTACTGTTTAGTTTTCTAAAGATCAGAATGGGAATGTTTACCGTATTGATAGCCCATATCACCTTTTGTGTTTCTTATACGATTATCGTGATTCAGTCCCGTCTTGAAGGATTTGATTATCATCTTGAAGAAGCAGCGATGGATTTAGGTGCTAATAAGACTCAGATATTTTTTAAGATAAAATTACCTCTAATGATGCCAGGAATCATTGCCGCTGCCTTACTTGCCTTTACACTTTCTATAGATGATTTTGTCATTACCTTTTTCACCTCAGGTCGTGGTTTTAACACCCTGCCGGTTTATGTAGAAGGCGCTATCAGAAGAGGCACCATTACAACAATCAATGCCCTTTCAACTCTCATGATCGGGCTGACTTTAATGTTTGCGACTATTACCAAAAGAATCAGAAAATATCTGATAGCTGTTTAATCGAAATTATAAATGAGGAATAATACATGTCATATATAGTACTTGCCAGAAAATACAGGCCACAAAATTTCGTCGAAGTATATGCTCAGGATCATATCGTTCAAATCATCAAAAATGCAATCGAATCTGACCGGATAGGACAGGCTTATCTGTTTACCGGTTCCAGAGGTGTCGGAAAAACTACACTTGCCCGTCTCTTTGCAAAAAGCTTAAACTGCGAAACCGGACCAACCATCAATCCCTGTGGTGTATGCCCAAATTGTGTTGAAATCACTCAAGGCATCTCAGCAGATGTCGTAGAAGTCGATGGTGCATCCAATACAAGTGTTGATGATATTAGAGATTTACAAAAAGAACTGATGTATTCCACAAACCACTCCAAATACAAAATATTCATCATCGATGAAGTTCACATGCTCAGTAAAAGTGCTTTTAATGCCTTGTTAAAAACTTTGGAAGAGCCGCCAAAAAACGTTATATTTGTCTTTGCTACAACTGAACCCCATAAGATTTTGCCTACAATTATATCAAGATGTCAACGATTTGATTTCAAGCGAATTCCAGTGGATGCAATTGTAGCCAGATTAAAAGAAATATGTGGCTATGAACAGATCGGTATCGATGAAGATGCTTTGTTTGTGATTGCCAAAAAAGCAGACGGCGGAATGAGAGATGCCCTTTCATTGATGGATCAGGTGATTTCTTACGGTAATAAACACATTACTTCAGAAAACGTCAGAGATATATTTGGGATGGTTGATAATGATATTTTCCATAATATGATGAAGGCTATCAGCTCTCATAATCCGGCTCAAATGATTTTCCTGCTGAATGCAGTAACGGATAAAGGCCTTGATATTAATGAATTTATCAATTCTTATCTGGAATACCTGAGAAATATTTTGCTGATTCAAATGGCTATTCAACCAAAAGATTTAAATCAAAGTCAACTTGATCTGATGAAAGAGATTGCTAAGTCATTTTCTCAAGATGAAATTATCTATATGATTTCTTATCTGATTGATTCCAAAAACCAAATCCGTCAGAGTCATAACTCTAATATTGTGATAGAAATGTGCTTTGTAAAACTGTCCAGAATCTCCGAAATGAAATCAATTAATCATATCTTAGAACAGCTGGAATCTGGTAAAGTAACCATTAATCAGGTACCTGCAGTCATTCAAACCGTTCAGTCTCATCAAATAGCTGAACAGCAAACCAAGGTCATCCAGGAAAAAATCATCTCTGATACAAAAGATGCAAGTCCGCTGGTAAAAGAACTTAATGAAGACATTCTCAAAGAACACTGGGATATTTTGTGTGAAAAAATAGCCAAAGAATATTCAGTTACAGGTTCATTCTTTAAAAATTGTCAAATTAAAAATTTTGAAAACAATGGACTCCATCTGACAACCAGTTCGTCAATCGCTTTTACAAAACTTCATGATCATAAGGCTGAAATAGAAGAGATTTTCTTTAAACATTTTAACTTAAAAATAAAGATATTCTTTGAAATGATAAAGGCTGAGGTTATTGAAACCATTAAAAATCCGAGCCTCCAGGATATCAAAAATGAATCTCCCAATTTAGCAAAATTTATAGAAATGACTGACTCGAGAATCATATGATCTTAATGATAGGATGGTCTGTATTATGTTTGTCCATTCTTTATCTTTTATTCTTTCTATACCTGTCAACCGGACATTTTAAACATAAAGTCTATAAACATAAACAGAAGTTTGAAAAATTCTCTCTGATTGTTGCTGCCCGTAATGAAGCCCAGCATATCAGAGATTTATGTTCTTGTCTGATCGAACAGAATTATCCTGTAGATTGCTTTGAAATCATCATTGTAGATGACTTATCAGAAGATCAAACTTTAGGTATTTTAAAAGAGATACAAACTATTTGTGACCAGGATGGTCGTTCTACAGTCAATCTAAAAATATACAGTGTTGCTGATTTTTTGCATGATAATAAATACCAGTCTCTCTGTGGTAAAAAAAAAGCATTACAGATCGGTATTGACCATTCTCAGTTTGAATTTCTGGTTTATACTGATGCAGACTGTTTACCTTCGAAAGAATGGCTGAATGAAATCAACCGCCATATTGATGATAAAACGGACTTTATTGCTGGCTATTCTCCGCTGATATACACTAAACCTACTTACCTGGACTGGTTTAAATCTTTTGAAAGAATCAGTATCTTTGCGCTGACTTCAGGAAGCTTTGGTCAGCATTTAGCGATGACCTGCACAGCACGAAATATGATTTACAGAAGAGCCCATTTTGATAAAGCGGGTGGTTTTTCACAGATTGGACATATAAAATCTGGCGATGATGATCTGATGCTTTTATTGCAACGTCAATATACCCGTAAATACAATTTTATGTTTACAGCTCAATCTGTCGTTCCAGCTATCGAAGATAAAGATATAAATGATCATATTCATCAGGAAACCAGAAGAGCTTCAAAGCTGAAATACTACCCTGCTTATTTAAAGATAATCGTGATCAGTGTAGCTGTTTTCTATTTAGGTTTGGTATTACTCTTGATTACCAGTATAGCCGGATCGCTGAGCTGGCAGTTTTTTATTAGTAGTTTTGGGATAAAAGTGATCGCAGAATTTTTACTGATCTTTACCTGGTTGATAAGAATGAATATGAAAATAAAAGTAATACTACTGCCTGTGGTAGAAATTCTTTATATTCCCTATTTTTTATATTTTGGCATAAAAGGAACTTTTGGATCATACAAATGGAAAAACTAAAAAAACAATTTAAAGAACCCTTTGAACGCTTTGAAATGCAAAAACAGCAAATCAGACGTCTTTGGAATATAGACCCGGAATGTGCACAACTGTTGCATTTTCTGGTTGATATCAAAGCACCAAAACATATTTTAGAGATCGGTACATCAAACGGCTACTCAGCTTTCATGATGAGTCTTGCCTTTCAAGACACCAACTGCCTGCTGGAAACGATAGAAGTCGATGAAAAACGCTATCAGATGGCAAAAGAAAACTTAAGCGGAATGACCCAAATTAAACAATATCTGGGCAAAGCAGAAGATGTTATTCCTACACTCACAAATCTATATGATTTTGTATTTATCGATGCCAACAAACCTGCTTACATTCAATATATTCAACTGATCATCCCGTTTTTGCATGATAAAGCCGTTATTATTGCTGATAATGTAAGCTCTCATCCTGAGACAACTAAAGCATATCAGGACTTTATCATGAATGACTTACGTTTCAAAAGCATGTTACTAAATCATGAAGCCGGTTTAATGATTTCAATTTTTTCAAAAAAATAAATTGACTTCATACTTTAAAAGATATATACTAAAATGTATGGATAAACAGAGTGAGAATAAAAAGAGGTAAGAATGAGTAAACCCGTTATAATAGGAATTGCCGGTGGATCTGGTTCAGGAAAAACAACCATTACCAAGGAGATCAATAACACTTTTGAAAATAAAGTTTCTATCCTGATGCAGGACAATTACTATAAAAATTTTGACAAGCTTTCTATGGAAGAAAGAGCAAAAATCAATTTTGACCATCCTAATTCTTTTGACATCAATCTCTTTATTGAGCATATTGAATCTCTTAAAAACAAAATCCCTATTGAAATGCCTATTTATGATTTCAAAAATCATTTGCGCAGTCATGAAAGTATCATGATTCAGCCAACATCAATCATTATCATCGAAGGAATTCTGATTTTTGATAATAAAAAGCTAAGAGAACTTATGGATATCAAAATCTTTGTGGATACTGATGCCGATATCAGGATTCTCAGACGTATTCAAAGAGACATCAAAGAACGTGGCAGATCCCTGGACAGTATTATTGATCAGTATCTGGAAACGGTCAGACCCATGCATATTGAATTTGTGGAGCCCAGTAAACGCCATGCTGATATTATTGTGCCTGAAGGCGGATTTAACAAGATTGCCATTGATATGATTATTACTAAGATTTATGATATTTTTAAGACAAAGGATAACAATCAGTGAGAAAAGTCTTATTTGTGATATTAACCTTAAGTTTTCTTTGCCTGAATGCAAAGGAAAATATTACAATTTACAATGATAATTTTGCTTTAGTGCGAAGTCAGTTTGATATTCAGCTATCAAAAGGAATGCAAAACTATATTTATGATGACATCCCTTCTCAAATTGAAACCAACTCACTTGTCTTTAAAAATCAAGATAACAAACTTATGCTAATCTCCCAAAATTACGAATATGATCTGGCCGGGACAAACGCTATTCTGAACAAGTATCTGAACAAACAGATAGATATCACTATGCGGGATAAATCCAGATATTCCGGTATATTAACATTTTTTGTCGGGGATAGCTATGGTATTCAGGATAACGAAACCAAAGAAATGCATCTTATTAATAAAAGTGAAATAATGTATATCAATTTGCCCGAATTACCAGGTAATTTCTACATAAAACCTTCGTTAAAATGGCAGATTGATGCTCCTAAAGCCGGCCAATACCCCCTTGACATCTCTTATATTACAAATGCTATCGACTGGTTTGTTACCTATAATGTGGTTCTTAATCCAGACAAGATGGAAGTCTCTCCCTGGGTTACAATAAATAATCAGAGTGGAAAATCTTATAAGGATATCAGCCTTAAACTCATGGCAGGTGATTTGAACAAGGAAGAGTATGAGTATGAAGAAGGGATTGAGGAAATCTGTACAATTAAAAAATCTGTTATGAAGGATCCTGCATTTGAAGAAAAAGCCTTTGCCGATTATCATCTATACACGCTAGACCAGAATGTCAGTATCAATGAAAATCAGATTAAACAGATGGCTCTTTTTGATACAAAAATCGTTGACTATGAGAGATTTTATGATTATACTTCTTTTAACGAAGAAGTTATCAGTAAAGTTAAGTTTAAAAACAGCGAACAGACCGGCTTGGGACTACCTCTCCCCAAAGGGATTGTCATGATGTATCTAAAAGATAAAAATGATAACCTTGTATTAGTTGATGAAGATGACATTGCTCATACTGCTTTAGACCAGGAAGTAGAACTTAGTAGGGGAAATGCCTTTGATATCATCGCCAAAACCACATTGATTAAATCAACTCAATTCAATCATGGAGCTGATCATGAGTTAAGTATTGTGATTGAAAACAATAAGAATGAAGATATTGAGCTTAGAATACAACATATATTTTACTATGATAATACGCAAATTATCAGTAAAAATTTTGATTATACAGAGAAAGACGCTTATTCTATTTACATTAACAGAAGAATTAAAGCCGGTACAACTGATTCCTTGTTTTGGACTCAGAGAGAAAAATATAATTGAATTAAAAAAGGAGAGTAAATAATGAAAAAAATCATTTTATGTCTTTTAGCCCTTAGCTTTATCTGTCTGAATGCCAAAGAAAACCTAACGATTTACAATGATAACTTTGCAGTTGTCAGAAGCCAGTTTGATATTCAGCTGGAAAAGGGAGTTCAGAACTACCTGTTTGATGATATTCCTTCCCAAATTGAGGCGACATCTCTTGTATTTAAATCAAAAGACAATAAACTTAAACTCTTTGCTCAAAACTATGAATACGATTTGGCTAACTCGGATGCAATCCTCAGAAAATACCTCAATGCCCAGATAAGTATCATATTAAAAGACAATAGCGAATTCTCAGGCATTCTTATCTTCTTTGATAATCAAAGTATCGGATTACAGGATAAAAGCACAAAAGAACTCTACCTCCTTAATAAGTATGAATTGAAAAATATCAGACTGAAGAACCTACCTGAAAACTTCTATATCAAGCCAACCCTTAACTGGCAAGTAAATGCCCCAGAAAAAGGCAAATTCCCCGTTGACATATCTTATATCACCCGTGGATTAAAATGGTTTGTGACTTATAATGCAGTCTTAACAGGCAACACGATGGAGTTAACCCCCTGGGTAACACTTGATAACCAAAGTGGTAAAGCATACAATGATATAAGCCTGAAACTGGTAGCAGGTGATGTGAATAAGATGCAACCTATTCAGGTAAGAGGTGGCAGAAGTAATACAGGCATGGTAATGGCTAAAGAAGACTTTGCACCTCCTTCATTTGAAGAAAAAGAGTTTGCTGATTTTAGACTTTACACTCTTAACCAGAATGTAAGTGTTCAGGATAAACAGACCAAACAAATGATTCTCTTTGACCCTAAAACAATAGACATTGAGAAAATCTATGACTATAACAGTATGAGTGCCGAAGTCTTTAGTAAGGTTATTTTTACTAACAGTAAATCGAAGGGACTTGGTGAGCCTTTACCTAAAGGTGTTGTTAAAATGTATCTGAAAGACGCTGCTGACAATAATCTGGAGTTTGTTGGAGAAGATCATATCAATCATACCAGTCTGGACCAAAAAGTGGAACTGACAATGGGCAAAGCTTTTGATGTCATTGCAAAATCAAAAGTGATTAAAGATACTAAAATAGGTAATGAAACCGAAAGAGAAATGCAGATAACCATCGAGAATAAGAAGAAAGAAGATATCAAAGTCAGGATTCTTCACAACCTTTACAATGGTAACTATACAATCACCAAAAAGAATTTTAATTATACAGAAAAAGATGCATATTCTATCTATATTGAAAGAATTATAAAAGCAGGTACAACTGACAACATAAGCTGGACACAGAGAGTCAAGAATTATTAGGGGAGGTATCAAATGGAAATCGGATTCAGACATTTAGATGAGCTATGTTTAAGTCTTATCAGTAAAAACACTATGGAAGAGAACTTAAGCCATATTATCAGAAGTATTGAAGATGAAGTAAGCTTTCAATCTTTGGGTATTTATTTAAAACCACGTAATGAAAATCATTATCAGGTAAAAATTCACAGACATCTGTCTCATCATTTTGTTAAGGAACATCTCATCGCAGAAGATGATAAACTGATTGAAGAATTAAAAAACTTAAAGTATATACATTGCAGTGATAAGAAGATTAAATTTGAATACGAAGCACTTGATCTAATCATTTTCCCAATCTATTTTCAAAATTCATTTATTGGCTTTATCTTCATTGACAAGCTGGACGAAAGATTTAGTAATTATGAGATTGCTAAGTTAAACATCTATGTTGCATTGCTGTCTTTTATACTTGAAATTGATCAGTTACAGCTTCACATCGAAAGAATTAATGAACTGGACAATGTAACAGGCTTGCTAAATCATAAATCATTCATCAAAAACTGTAAGAAGAATCATACATTAATGTCTCGATACAAAAGAGATTTTTCTCTCTGTCTTTTAAAAATAAACAAGCTTGATGAAATCACCCAAGTCATTGGTAATCATAAGCTCCCCAAATTTTTACAAGAGATTGCCGAGGTGATTAAAAGTAATATCAGAGAGACAGATTTTGCAGGCATTCTTTATCCAGACACATTTGGTATTTACTACAACGAGATTAACAAAGAAACGGCTAAAATGGTTGCCGAAAGAATTCATTCATCTATCATCAAAAACCCACGATTTATCGCTGTTCAGTTTAAGTGGGGAATCAATGATAACAGAGAGCAAGAGATAGATTTTGATACCATGTTTAAGCAAACAGAAGAAGCTTTAATGGAATCAGTACGAAGTAGTCAGAGTCATATCTGTGTTTATAAAAAGGAAGAAGAATGAGAGACAAGCTTTTTAACAATCTCAAAGAAATTCAGCAGGAAATGCTGAAGATTGTTTCAGAAGTAAGTACATTAACTCAATATCCGATGACACTCGATCAGAATAATATTGATAGTCACTGGGTACCTCATTGTGATATGTTTTCTATTGCAGACAAGCTTTACATTATTCTGGAGATAGCAAATATCAATCACAAAGAGCTCAGATACTCTATCAATGAAAACTTCATCAAAGTAAACGGAAAAAGAAACTGTGAATATCAGTATAAAAATGTGTCTTTTTATAATATGGAGATTGAATCAGGTGATTTTGAAAGAAAAATATATTTTCCTGATTTAAATATTGATATTCATCATCCTGAGATTAAGTATGAAGAAGGCTTTTTAAAATTTGTGTTTCCTATTAAAGAGGATAAAGTACAGGTAATCCATATACAGATAGATTAAAAATTGTAAAAAGTAATCACACTTTCTACTGAAGACCACAGGAATGGTTTTGATATTACATTGTCAATACCATATTTGACATAATTTATGATCATTTCTGCAGATGGATTTTCAACAATCAATACCACAATTGCATAAGGGTAGTAGCATTTAATTAAATCAATTATTTTGTATGCCTTCTCACTTTTTAGATTTTCAGCAACAAAAAAACAGTGATACTCTTCTTTCTCGATCTCTTTAATTGCAGAAATTGCATTATTTATGATCTTTGTTTTTATATTGAATGATAACAGGATTTGGTTTAATTCATTATAGACTTCAATATTTTCATCAATTATCAGAATATTTTCGATGCTTGTATTTAATTTTTCCATTAGTTATCCCGCTTGTTTTTCATTTTATAAATGGAGAATACTGAACATTCATTTATGTTATAATCGATATGGCTTAGAGTGTTTTTCGGATAAAATTGAAAATGACCTTTATAAATCTTAAAATGTCTTTCTTGTTTACTCAGAGGATTGATACACATTTTTTGAAATCCGTTTTTTGGTTCGAGCTCACTGCTTGTTGATTTTTTAGGGGCTAGAGGCGATTTTAATTTCTCAATAACTGATGAAAAGAAGAAAACTCTAATAATCAGAAAAATAAGTAGTAAAAACAGAATGACTGTAAGCGTAATGATAATAGCAAAATAATGATCAAGCATTGTCGAATAACTTCTTGATTAAGTGATCAAAATTTACCTCATCGAATGGATAATTTATCAATTCGAGTTGATTCACATTGTCACTGATGTTTTTGAGAAAATTTATACTCTTCTGTTCATTTAAGAATATATTTTTTAATGCATTATCTGAATCAGTCTGAATCTCTTTTGAGGTGTTCATCAGGTGGTCTTTTAAATGATTAAAAAGTTGAAGTTTAGTTTTCTCCTGAATGTTGATAAATATAGCAATCAAATGAAGGTCATTCTCAGAAATCTGATTGGATAGAATACATGACAGACCCTGATATTGCTTTAAAATTTGAATAAAAGTAAATGAATCAAAACCATGAAGTTTGATTTTTACAAATTGAATTGAGCCAGCTTCAGCTATTTTTTTATAAATGTACTCTTTTAAAACACGGAATACATTATCGAAGTAAACGATGTGATTATTATCTGAGTTGAATTGAACATCATTGTTAAATAGCACTGAAACCATCAGCTTTTTCTCGTTGTAGGGGATTACAGGAAACAATTTTGTTAAAAGAGCATACAACATATTTTGAGTATAAGGAAACTCTAAAAAATGGTCAATTCCCAATCGTAAAATCCTGACTTTTTGATTTGGATTCGTATTATGGCTGATAACAATTACAATCTTTGTCGTATCCAGTTTGTTTTTTAACTGGTAAGCGAGTTTTAATCCGTTGACATTGTTATAATTGATGGGTAAAAATAAAATATTGTTGTTCTTATAAAGCTTTTCTATCACCTGATCGATAATGTCAAATACGATAAAATGTGTTTGTTTTGTCACCATTTTGGATAAAGGTTCTTGTAAGCCCATAATTTCTTTTTGCAAGAAAATCGTATCAATCTCATTGATAGAGATGTTTGGTTTCAAGTCGAGCTGAGGGAGAACAAAATATTGTTGAGACTGAATACTAAAAGCGATATCATGGTGTGTATCAGAATTAGTCAACCGGAAAGTCAGATAATGAATTCCCCCTTTATAATTGAATTTAAAAGAAAACAAAGCAAAAATTTGCTTTTCAAAATATAACTGTAAATCATAATCGATGTTTGAAAAGTCAATAAAATGAGTACATGAATAATTTTTTAAAATGCTTATCAAACGATTAATGATGACTTTACTTGAAGAGACATTATTTCGGGGAATAAATGATTTGAGAGATTCAAAATAGATAAAGTCTGGTTCAAAGTGCTTGATGTAAGTTTGTAAATCATCAAAAATCATCTCTATGTTGTTTAAACTAGAAAGTATAATATCTAATTCAGGTGGTTGTTCTAGTATGATTAAATCCTGATTTTCGATACATGATTGAATATCAAAATCAAAAGATAAAAATTCCTCAATTAGAGAGTCCGGATTTGAGTTACATAATATGATTACTTTTTTCTTAAGCTTTAAATGTGCAATAACAGACTGCACAATAAACAACAAGGATAATCTGGTATAGTTTGTCCTGATGCCGTATGTGTGGTTAATTTCCAGGTTTGATAAAACTTTATCAAAAAAGGGAATCCCTGTATAAAAACTTTTCATATTACATGATATTCAGGAAAGCAAGGTAAGCATTATATTTCTGTTGAATCACAGGAATCAAATTAGAGAAATCATTCCTTTTTATACCCAAATAATTCCATACCCATCTTGGAGCAAGTTCTACCAGCATGGAAGTGGACTGACCCAGCTCCATCCCTTTTGCAATGTTATTACCAATACTAATTGCTGCAACGACATCTTTATATGCTGGGGCATTGTCAATACTGTGATGATATTTGATTGAATAAACTACGGTTTCAGGGAACATCCATAATTCTGCAAAAAAAGCGCCTATCTGCTGATGATCGAGTCCGATACACTTATTGTCAAGTGGTAAAGAATATTGATATGGATTCTTAGTAAATTCCTTCATTAACATATCAAACTCTTCTGGGAGAAAATTCATGATAAAGAACTTGCCAATATCATGTAACAATCCGGCTGTAAAGATCTGTTCTACATATTTGGGCTGAGTAATTCCAATAATTTGTTGAGCAGCGATAGCAGTTGCCAAAGAGTGCTTCCAGAGATTTTCACCATGAACTGTTTTTTGTTTATTCAGGGCTTTATTGAGTAAATTCACAGTAAAGATTTTTTCAAGCGCACGATAACCCAATAAAGATACTGCATGTTTAACTGTTGCAACACGCTTAGATAAACCATAAAAGCTAGAATTGGCCATTTTTAATACAGAGGCAGTAAGTCCAGGGTCTTTTTCAATAATATTACTTAACTGATCAACCTGAACATCCGGATTTGACATGGCTTTGTTAAATTCTGTTAAAACGGAGCTATAATACAATAGATTGGCAGAATCATGACTTTGTTGTTGTAATAAACTCAATATTTCGTTTTTATTTTTCATTCCATTTCTCCCATAAAGCATTTTGAATAATTGCTTCGTACATTTCATACA
>JAGOCT010000352.1 GCA_017998585.1 Candidatus Cloacimonadota bacterium
ATAGTAGCTGTATTAGTGGGCCGATTACCTGGAGATGTCTTGACAGCCATTACTGATAAATTAAAATACGGAGAACAAGGTTATTCATATATTGTTGGCGGGACGGGCAATGTGATTTCACATAATAACAGAGAGTTAATCCTGACTCAGGCAAACTTTATCGAAATGGCAAAAACTGATAAGAACTATGTCATATTAGCGAATGTTTTCCAACGAATGATTAAGGGAGAAACAGGCTTTGACGGCTATCCTTACTTAGGAAGTGTCCGTTATATGGGTTTTTCACAAATACCTGATACAGACTGGTCAATAGCAGTTGGTTCTGTTAAATCAGAAGTATTTGCAGCAGTCAATCAAATGAGATATATTTTTATACTGTTAATTGCTCTGTTCTCTGGACTTGGATTCTTTATGGCACTATATTTATCAAAAAGCATATCTAATCCTCTCAATCAGTTAAATTTAAAATTAAAAGATATATCCGAAGGTGATGGCGATTTAACAAAAAGACTGGAGATTACCAGTAAAGATGAGTTAGGGGAAGTATCTCAGAATTTTAACACCTTTATTGATAAAATTTATCTGATTATCTCTAATATTTCCAAAGGAATAGCCACACTCAATGTAAAAAGTAATGAATTGGAAACGACTGCCAACAGTCTGGTCATGCAATCCAATGCGATGAATTCTCAATCCCAACTGGTTTCAGCATCAGCAGAACAGATCAGTTCCAATGCCAATATGATCGCATCTTCCGCAGAGCAGGCAAGTGTTTCAGTCTCTACAGTAGCAGCAGCAACAGAAGAATTATCATCGAATATTTCACAGGTGGCAAAAGTGTCTGAAAATACCAGTCAGAGTGTCAATTCCACCGTAAATGATATCAATAAACTCACTGATAATATTGATGTCGCTGGTCATTCAGTTGGCGATCTGGTACACGAAATCAATGGTATCGTATCAGCCATTGAAGAAATGAATGCCACACTGACAGAAATATCCAAAAATACCCAGCATGCCTCTGACATATCCTTGAAAGCTTCCAAAGAAGCAGAAAATGCTAACAAAGTTATGGCAGAAATGCAGAAAACATCAAATGAAATAGGTAAAATCGTGAAGTTAATTAACGACATTGCCGACCAGACCAATATGCTGGCATTAAATGCTACAATTGAAGCGGCCAGTGCAGGTGACGCAGGAAAAGGCTTTGCTGTTGTGGCAAATGAAGTCAAATCACTGGCTAAACAAACCGCAGAAGCAACCTCCAAGATTGCCGGACAAATCGATGAAGTCCAAAAATCAGTAGGCAATTCCTCACACAGTATCTCGACTATTACAGATATCATCAATCAGTTAAATCAAATCAATACTGTGATTGCTTCCAGTATCGAAGAACAAAACATTACAACCAGTGAGATCGCACACTCTTCCGGCAGAATGGCAGGAGCTGCAACGGATGTCCAGTCACAGATTAGCAAAGTCGTGGATTATGCAGGCCGTATCTCTAAAAATGCAAACGAAGCCAATAAGGCAGTTACTCAAATATCCCAAAATGCTGTAGAATCTGCATCGGCATCAAACGAGATTGCCAATAACAGTGAACAGGCTAATATTGGTGTTCAGGAAATTACCCGGAATACTGTAGAAATCAGTCAGGGGATTCAGGAAGTCAGCAGAAATATTTCTGAAATGCTGATGAGCATTGAAATGACAGCCAAAAATGCAACAGAAACTCAAAAGTCATCTGAAGATTTAGCCGATCTGGCTGTAGAATTGAAAAAGGAAGTCGATCAGTTTAAACTATAAAACATAAAAATAAAGGGGCTTATATGAAATTTAAAGAATACTACTCACAAAAATTGAGCAGATAATTCTTGATACCGGTTATCACCTTTTTGGTGCTTGTATTTGTTATTCTAATTGTTGTATCGGCTAATTATGCCAAAAGTAAGGTGTATCAGTCAGAGACAGAATCAGCACTAGAAAGAACTAAAGAAGTTAAAGAAACCATCATTCAGTTAATTGAACAAACCCAGATTTTAGCAGGTATCGCTTCAGAGGATATTCATGTTCAGAATGGATATAAATCAGGAAATACAAATGAGCATCAAAAATTCATTAAAAGTCAGATGAATTTAGAAGACTTTTATGAAGCTATTTTCTTAACAGATTTTCAAGGCAGATTGATTGCTCATCCCAATGAAAGTGCAATCGGAATGGATATTACCTCTTATCAGGCATGGAAAGCTATTACAGAAGACAATCAAAACAGTTATATTGATAAAAGTCCTATCATTTCTCCAGTCAGTAAAAACCCAATCATCGTTATCAGCCACAAAATTGAAGATGAAAACAATAATTTTCTTGGGATTATAGGATATACAATTAATCTAAGCAAACTTGCAGAATTATTCATTGATGATTATAAAATTGCACAAAATGGATATTTCTATATGATTGATGCCAAAAATGAAGTCATCATGCATCCAAGAAAAGAAATTATATTAAATGAAAAATATATGAATCTTGAGTGGCACCAATCTGTTTTAGACTCCAAAGAAGATTTTGGTGTTGTAAAATATGTGTTTGAAGGAGATAAAAAAACACTCTCTTTTGCCAAAATTAAAGGGCTTGATTGGTACTTAATGGCCTCTATGTTTGACAAAGACCTGGCAAAAGTCGGTACGGGTATTGGTAATATCATCCTCATCATTTCAATTGTGATTATGTTACTATTAGCATTGATGATCAGTTATCTGCTCAATCAAAAAATTAGTACTCCAATTAAACGGGTACTGGTAGGACTTGACCTGATTGCAAATAATGATTTTACCTTAAAAGCAAAGGATGACCTGATCAACAGACAAGATGAAATCGGGTTATTGGCTAATGCTTATGAAAAAACCAGAACCCAAGTAGCATCAGCCTTGAAAAATGTCATCGAAGGGATAAAAACGCTCAATGATAAGAGTAAAATGCTGGAAAAAACGGCCGATAACCTTGTTCATAACTCCATGGAGATGAATTCTCAGTCTCAGATGGTTTCTGCTTCCTCAGAACAGATCAGCTCAAATGCGAATGTCATTGCCTCTTCTGCCGAAGAAGCAAGTGTCTCAGTTTCAACGGTGGCTGCTGCTACCGAACAGCTCTCCTCCAATATAAACCAGGTAGCTTCTGCTGCTGAACAAACCAGTGCAAGCGTGAATTCAACAGTAAATGAAATCAATAATCTCAGTAACAATATCGGACAGGCGGGCAAAA
>JAGOCT010000013.1:0-13484 GCA_017998585.1 Candidatus Cloacimonadota bacterium
TGCTAACACTGTCAGCACTTGAAGGAAGACTTAAAAAACGAAGCAAACATCTTGTATCAATACCGTCATAAGAACCTAAAACTAATTTTGTATTTTCAGTAAATGGTTTAATACTGTCTCCCCATGTATATGAATATTCAAAACATGAATCAGGAATGACGACTTCATATTGGCTGATAGCACTTCCTGGAAAACCGGCGATTGAATTTTTATTATTACATCCTGTTAAAATGATCAGAAGGCTGAGAACGAAAGCGAATATAATATACTTATTCATAATACTAATAATTCCTTTTATAATTTATTTTTTTAGTAGTAGTATTAGGGGCTGTGTATTTGAGTATAAGCTAGTTTTAATAATGCTTAACATCATGTTATTTATAGAGTTAATTGTATAATGATTATGTGCATAAGTTGTGAGTAAATGAAATAGTTTTAAAAACTTATCCACGCAATTTTTTGAAAATTCAGAATTAAATGACTTATCCACATTTTTACACATCTTTTCCTGTGTATATGTGGAAAAGACAGTTTGAAATGATTTAACCATAACATTAGCAGTAAAATACGACATTTATAAGCCTTTTATATCCTTTATCAGTTTTTCGATTTGAATTCTGAGGTCATTATCATCTTTAAACTTGTTTTCAATCATTTTTTTAGCATGTAATACCGTTGTATGATCGTTTCTTTTGTAATAAGTGGCTATATCTTTTAGTGAGATTTGAGGAATCAACAGATTTGATAAATACATGGCTATTTGTCGTGGAAAAGCAATATTTACCTTTCGTGTTTTATCAAGCATCTGAGAGGGACTGATACTGTAGAAATTACATACTTTCTGAAAGATGTTGTCCATGCTGATTTCTTTTAGTTTTTCAGAAATCATATCAGAAAGGATTTCCTGTGCAGTATATATATCAATACAGTCTGGATTGATATTATTGTAGGAAGAATAAGCCAGAATTCTGATAAGAGAACCTTCAAGTGCTCTGACGTTGGTTGATATTTTTTCTGCAATAAAATCAATTACTTCATCACTTAATTCAATATGTTCTGCTTCTGCTTTTTTTCTTAAAATGGCAACTCTGGTTTCAAAATCAGGGCTCTTTAAATCAGCCAGTAATCCCCATTCAAAACGTGTCACCAATCTGTTTTCAAGATCAGGGATATCTTTGGGCGGGCGATCAGAAGTCATTACTATTTGTTTTTTAGCTTCGTAAAGTGCATTAAAAGTATGGAAAAATTCTTCCTGAGATCCTTCTTTTTTAGATAAAAAATGAATATCATCGACTAATAGAAGGTCTATATTTCTGAATTTATTACGAAAAGCATGCATTTTATTACCACGAATTGCTTCAATCATTTCATTGGTAAATTGCTCGGTAGTAATATAAAAAATATTATATCTTTTACCTTCTTCAAGAAGAAAATTACCTATTGCCTGCATTAGATGGGTCTTCCCCATTCCTGATTCTCCATAAATGAAAAGTGGATTGTATGTAGTGCCAGGTGATTCTGCTACAGCCATTGATGCGGAGTGTGCAAAATTATTGCTCTTCCCCACTACAAATTCGGTAAAATTATATTTTGGATTAAGCTTACTGGCAATCAAATTCTGCTGATAGATTTCAGTTTTATTAACATCTCTGTAAGAAGATTGGATATTTTCAGTAAATCTAACCTGATAGATTTTTTTATAAATGGCATCTGATATTTCTGATATGGTTTTTGAATAAGTTTTATTCAGATAATCAGCTGCAAATTTTGTTGGTACGTGAATTACCAATGAGTTATCATCCATATCAATCAGCTGAGTTTCGCTAAACCAGGTTTTGAAACTCTGAGGATTAATATGTTGTTCTAACTGATCAAGTATATTCTGCCATATATCCTGATCCATAAATCGAACCCCTTAATTCTTTGATAAATATACAAATAAATAAATCTTTGCATAGTGATTGGTTGATACAGCAAACTCAGGATTAAAACACTGAATTTGCTTCGACACGCTATGTTAAACTGACACAAATTGAGCATAAAAACCCAATTTTAATCAAAAATAATCTTTGGTTAATATTTGTCAAGACCTGATCAATGTGGATAAAATTGACCGTTTGTAATGAATGAATCCGTAACTGATTGAAGTATAATAAAATAAGAGAAAATAAAAATATTCACAAAAGTGGATGAAATGTGTATAACTTCTTTTTAAATAAGGCATAATAAAATTATTAATTAAACTTAACAGAATCACTTTGTACCATGACTGTATTTGATTTCATGTTTCGTGAAAAGTTACCTAAAATAGTTAGGAATTCGTTGTTAAACTGATAAATCTTATAGCGGTTTGCTTTAATATCATTAGCCAGTATTGTAAAGGTCAGCATTTCATTATCACGGGTATGAATATAACCACAGAGGGATTTAACCTCATTAATTGTACCGGTTTTACCTCTTACATTTTTATATAAAGGCTCATATTTCATGACATTTTTTAATGTACCATCAATTCCGGCTACAGGAAAGCTATCATAAAAATCATTAAAAACAGGAGATTGACTCATATATTGCAATAAATCAGAAAACTGACGTGGAGTTGTTTGATCAAGAGGGGAGAGGCCACTACCATCATCTGATACCAGCTGACTTGTATTGATCTGTTTATCTTCAAGAAATGATTTAACAATAGTTTCTGACTGTTTTGCATCTTGTTTGATTTTATAACCAAGAGTTAAAAACATCTGGTTAGCCATGAAATTATTACTATTTTTGTTTATTCTTTTCAACAAATGGCTTAATTCAGGTGATTCGTAGGTATAAATAGAATGAAGCTTATCTGTAGGGTAAGGAGAATCTGATGTTATTAATTTCCCTTTTATCATTATTTTATTTTTAATCAGTGCAGAAAACAACATTGCTGAGGCGTAATCTGCAGGTTTTGGCAGGTTGATTGATGAATGGATTACTTTGTTTTTTCTGATTTTTCCATAAACATAAATGATATTTTCATTTGCATCTCTTCTGACGGATATTGAATTTTTTCTGACTTTTGCGGTTACTGCTTTATTGATAATTTTTACACTGCCATTATATGGATAAACACTTACTACAGGTGATTTGCCATTTTTTCTGGCACCACTTACTCTGATTGTAACGTAATTTTCATTGATTGAAAATGCAGAGGGAGGAGCTGCATAATGAGATTGCTCATAATCAGATTTCCAGCCTTTACCAATGACGGTATTATTAAAAGCCGAATGATCCATCACTACATTTCCTTTAACAACAGTAATACCTTGTTTTTTGATTTCTAATGCCCAGTGTTTAAATAGTTGATCAATCGTACTGTTAAGATAGTTTTCACTGATTGAAGGATCTCCTTCTGTTTTAATTACTAAATCACCATTTAGAACACCGTTCAGAACTTGTCCGTCTGCATAAATTTGCGTTTTCCATTTAAAACTGGGTCCTAAGGTTTCCAGGGCAACTGCAGATGGGAATAATTTTAGATTTGAAGCGGGTACAAAAGGCATATCTTCGTTTTTACTGTATAAAGTTTCATTATTCTGAGTAGAGGTTACTCTGATTCCAAATGTATAATGATTAGATTCGTAATGGGTTACTAAACTATCAATATCTTGAATCAGTTTTTCAACAGCAGGGTCTTCAGATTGATTGGCAACAAGATTTTGTTTAAAAGGATTGAATAATAAAAAGGCACTAATGATTCCAAAACTGATCATTGAAGCGATGGTCAGTTCTTTAAACAATCTTTTATTATTCATCTGTCTCCTTTACTGGTAGAACATCCTGGCTTACCGTGTGTTTGTCGGAAGCCAGGTCTTCAATAAAAAACTATTTTTTGAAATTATGTTCAAAATTAAAATGATTTTAATAATTCAGTTAGAAAATGCATTGTTTTTTCAACAGAAATCATTTCCATACGTTCTTCAGGACTATGGGGGGTTCTGATGTTAGGTCCCATAGAAATCATATCCATACCTTCGTGTTTTGCGCCAATAATTCCACATTCGAGTCCAGCGTGAATGACATTGATTTTAGGTTTAACCTGATTTAATCGTTCATAGACTTCTTCGCATTTTTTTAACAGAGGTGAATTCCAGTTTGGTTGCCATGAAGGATATCCATTTCCTGATTCAACTTTTGCACCTGCCAGTCTGGCAACGCTTTCAATTTTTTGGGTGATGTAATCATTTCTGGAAGCTGAAGAACTGCGCTGGCTGGTCAGAATGAGCAGTTTCTGATTTTCAATTTTAACGATCGCAAGATTGTTTGAAGTTTCAACCAGTTCCGGATTTGAAGGAGATAAGAAAGCAACGCCATGGGGGAGAGCCATGAGTAATTGTATAATTTTACAGGTATCTTGTTCGTCGATTACTGTACAGTCGCATTGATTGTTATTTTCAGAGCAAGCGCAAACAGGTTCATCAAATGAAATACTCATATTTTTTTCAGTTTCCTGGAATTCTTTAATGAGTACATTGGCAAAATCTGTAAATTGTTTCATCATCAAATCAAAACTCTCCGGTTTAACAGAAATTTTTGCACAGGCATCTCTTGGGATGGCATTGTGTGCTAATCCGGCTTTGATATCTACCAGTCTGAAAGCTTCAACAGCGAAGAGATGATTTAAGAGCCGAGCCATTAACTGAATAGCATTCGCTCTGTTCTGATTGATTTCCATTCCGGAATGTCCGCCGGTTAAACCGCTTATATTAATTTCTATATGTCGGCATTCCTTACAGTTAACAAAATGCAAAGGCAATTCAATATGAGTATCTTTACCTCCTGCACAGCCAATTGTAAATTCACCTTCTTCTTCTGAATCCAGATTTAAAAGGATTTTTCCTTTTAAAGTGCCTGGTTTCAGGAAATTGGCACCTGTCAGTCCTCTCTCTTCGTCAACGGTAAACAAGAGTTCCAAAGGAGGATGATCTAAGGATTGATCTTCTGCTATAGCCATAGCCATTGCGATGGCTATCCCATTATCAGCACCAAGAGTTGTATGTTTTGCTTTCATCCAGCCATTTTCAATATAAGTCTGAATAGGGTCTTTTAAAAAATCATGATCAGAAGCAGCATCTTTTACACATACCATATCCATATGACCTTGAAGAACGATTGGACTTTGGTTTTTTACAGTGCCCTTTCCAGGTACCTGTATAATAACATTTCCCACTTCGTCTTGTTGATAATCATACTGATGATTTTTAGCCCACTGAATTAACCATTGACCGATTTCTTTTTCATTACCGGAACCATGTGGTATATTACATATATCATAAAAACGCATGATTGCGTTATCGCTGAGAGTTTGAATAGACATATTTACTCCTTTTATTTGATTTTGAGTCATTCTAAAATATAAAGTCAATCTTGGCAAGCAGTTTTTAGAACTGGTATTTTAATAATCTGTCCAGATGTTTTTTTTGACGATCAGAGCAGCTGGCATATACTTTTTTTAAATCTTTTACAGGTAGAGGATTTATATTTTTAATTGCAATTTCTGCAGAGTATCTGACTTCCTGATATTCGTCATCTAGACAGTTAACAAGGTTCTGTAGAGCTTGAATATCTGAAATTTTTTGGAGTGCAATACATGATTCACGTCTGATTGAGACAGAAGGGTCTTTTAGACTTTGAATCAAACAGGGAAGCGCTTTTGAATTTCTAAGCTCACCTGATGCTTTAATTGCCTGATATTTAAATGGATTATCTGAAACTAAAAAAGGTTCAATCAGATAAAAAGCGGTAGAGTCTTTGCTTAATCCAATTAAACTGATTACAAAGGAAGTTTTTGTTGTATCTTTTAATGTTTCTTCAAAGTATGGATAGACAATTTTACCCATTTTAGGTAAAGTTTCAGTTAAAGCCAGTTGTTCTCTAATTAATTCAGTGTTTAACTGATTAAGTAAATAAGGGATACTTTTTTCCCCCATCTCAATCAATTTGTTACGGGCAGGTTGAACCATGTGTGCCAGGGCTTGTGCCTGGGCAGAAGCATAAAGAAAAAGGTCTTCAATATTGTCATTTAGTTCAATATCAGGCTGTTCAGCTGGAGGATCAGTCATGTTTTGCTGTTCAGAATTATTCAGACTTTGTTTATCCAGTCCAACACCATAGTAAGAGTGCATCCAGGTTTTGTTATTTGTGCCAATTGGTGAACCATACTGATCATCACCGTTAAGGTCAAGAAAGATGCCTATGTAACCAAAGCTTCTTCTCATATCGGAATATCCCATGACATTGTCTTTTTTGGCAATATATCCATCATTACCTGAATAATCCATAAAAAAGCTGATTGCATTGGCATTTCCACCACCCTGTGAAAGATCGTAACAGACATAATTATCATTTCCTTTGATGTCCATTAGACCTCCAAATGCCAAATCATGACCACAACCCTGAGATACGCCATGAGATTTATACAAATCATCACCCTGACTGTCAATCAACACCGCAAAAGCCAGATGAACACCAGAACCCTGAGCATACTGATGTGATATATATTGATCGTGTCCTTTTTTATCTACTAAAGCGCCAAACGCATACCAGTATGCGGTACCCTGTCCATAAATATCAGAAATATAAATATCACTGCCGTTTTGATCAGCTAAAATACCACAGCCACCAGAATAATAAGGCCTGATTCCAAGACCACAGCCCTGAGATAAACTTTCATAATGACTGTCGTATCGAAGCCAGTCCACATGGCTTTTTTTTACAATATAAGTATCATTTCCTGATAAATCTGATAATGTCCCAAAACCTTTGGTATAACCAAAACCTTGTCCGTAAAGTGAACAATAATACTGATCGTTTCCATCTGTATCATAAAGAATGCCAATTCCCAGTTTTCCTGCTCCTTGCACAAGATTTTCTGCATTATAATAATCATTACCTGATAAATCAAGCAGTAATCCTGCTCCCAGACATGCTGCACCCTGAGCATTACTAGCGGCCGTATAGAAATCATCACCAGAAAAATCTATAAAGTATTGTAATCCCATAAAGACACCCCCCTGAGCATAGTCTTTTCCTTCATACCGATCATTACCTGAATAATCTAATACCGCCAGAAATGGATTGTTCTTTGTTTGTTGGTAGATATTGTTACTCTGATAATCAATAACAAAAAGGGCATTATCCAGGTTGCAGATTTGAGGAGGATTGATGAAAATGTTACCCTCATCAGTTTGTAATTCGATTTTATCCTGTTTAAACGCGGTATCCTCAGAATTTTGAATGAGACTGTGAATGTTTTGAACAATGTTTTGAAGCATTAAAGAAGCGGAAGCAATGTGTTCAAATTGTATTTTTTCAATTAACTGATATATTTGTTTTGTTTTTTCATTTGATTTGACAGTATAGGCTTTTAATGATTTTAAATCCATATGATTAACAGGTTCAGATTCCTGATTTTCATTATTAAAATAGTCTTTAATATTTTTTATATCTTCCGGAGAAAGAGAAGAAAATGCCTTGTAAAATTCATTTTGAACCGATTTTATCAATAGAATTTGATGGATAACTTGCTGGTGGCAATTACTTAGTTTTGAAATTTGTTTTTTTTGTTTTTTGCTTAGGTTTATCCGTATTTCAGGCGGGTTTGTCTGAAATGATATTTCAGTCATTTGAAAAGCTGTTTCTAACAGGTTTGACAGATTCAGATCTTTTTTAACAATCTCTTGAGCAAACCAAAGTTTATGAGAAACAGAATCAGCCAGACTAAAGCTTTGAAGGGGATTTTTAAACAGATCATCAATATAGGACAATCTAAAAGCATCTTTTTCGTTTTTGTATAAGTTAAATGTTAAGTCTTTTCGGGTCATATTGATGGAATCAAGTGCGATGTCTAATTCAGGGTGTTGGAGTAACTCTGTGACATTCATACTGATGTTCTCTGCAGATAACGATAAAAAAATACATAAAATTAAAATGATACTTGCTATTTTCATAAATCCCTCTTTTATAATGTAATCAGTTGGTATATCTCCATCATATCTATAGGCAGGCTGACTTTTGCATAGATAGGTAATCCTGCTGTTAACTGAATATTGATTTGGTCTGATATTCTGTAGAGTAGAATGATCTTGATTTTTTTTAATGAAATTGTATGACTATGATTATTCAAAATATCCAGTGTTTTAAATGACTGAGAATATCGGATAATGATAAAATCAAATTTACTGTCATTGTCTTTGGCAAAATCAAAATAATCTTCCACTCTGTCAGGGCTCATAAAGATACAGGAAACATTTGATTTGTCAAAGAAGGAATCAATTATTTCTATTTGTTTATCATCATATTCAAAAACAAGGATTTTTAATTGGAGATTTTGATTTAACTCAAGCAATGGGCTGTTATCGGAAACTTTGAAAGGAAGCGTGATATGGAATTGGGTTCCTTTATCAGGTTTGCTTGAGGGGACTATTGAACCATGACTGATATGAATTAATTGTTGAACTAAAGCCAGTCCCAAGCCTGTTCCGCTATATTTTCTGTGTGCCATATTGTCAATTTGGTAAAAAGGTTCAAATATTTTATCAGCATATTTATCTTCAAAACCGATTCCGGTATCCTGAACGGAGAAGTTAAAATGATAAGTATTGTCTTCATGCTTTACAGCCTGATGTAAAACGATTGTAACTGAACCTTTTTCAGTAAATTTTATAGCATTATCCAAGATATAAAGAAAAATTTGTCTTATACGATTTACATCGCCTTCTACCATGTTAGGAGATGCATAATTCCATTTAAAATAGAGTCTTAAACCTTTCTGATGAGCGTAGTAAGCAACGGATTTTGTACAGTTTAATATCGTTTCGTAAAGAGAGAATAAACCTGAAGATAATTGAATCTGATCGCTTATGACTTTTGAATATTCAAAGATATTATCAACGATATTCACTAAATGATTGGTTGATTTAAGAATTATATCTGCGTATTCGTTTTGCTCCTGGTTAAGACCGGTCGTTTGAAGTAATTGTGCAATACCCAGAATCCCATTGATGGGCGTGCGTATTTCATGGCTCATGGTTGATAAAAAGCGGTTTTTGGCATTGTTTGCTATTGTCGCTTCATAAGCAAGCATCTTTTCGTTTTCTATAGAAGATTTCAGTTTTTTATTGATTTTTTTCAGTTTTGACTGGGTTTTTAGAATTGCTTGCTCTGCTTTTTTTTGATTAGTGATATCAGTAACAGAAAATATGACTTTTTTATAGAGATCTTCATAACCAGGTACAACATTCCATTTTAAATTAACATTCATCGCTTCGTTGTTTTTTTTATAATGAATACCTTCCGCTTCAAATGAAAGTTTGTTTTTATAGATTGCATGAAGCAGGTTTAACGATAAGGCTTCAGAATCAGTTTGGCATGGTTTACTAATCCAGTTTGAAAAATCTTTTTGATTTTCAGTGATGTAGGTACTGAGCGTTGTATGATTCGCTTCCTGTATGGTGATTAAACTGAAACAGTAATGTATTTCTTCTGGATTATCTTTCATATAGCTTTCAAAATTATCGATGATAAGAGGTCGTAGTGAATTCAGATAGACTTTTAACAAAGATAAATCACATTCCCATAAGCAAACGGGAGAGGATTCAAAAAAAGTCAGATAGCGGTTTCTGTTTTTTACCAGCTCTATTTCTGATTTTTTTCGGCTTTCAATGTTACGGGTAAATCCGATTGTACCAATATATTTAAAATCTTTGTAAAATGGATGAAAAGTAACTTCTGTCCATACTCGCCCTTTATCTTTTTTAATTTGCTCGACGTCAATTTTCAGAAGTTGATTATGACTGGATAGTTCTCCACTCTGAATGATGTGTTTGATTTGAACAACAAGCTGTAAACCTGTCGGAGTAACGTTTTTTCTAACACCATTACGACGAAATTCTTCAGGACTCAGGCCGGTTAGCTCTTCAATGTTTTTGCTGACATAAGTAAAATTAAAGTGTTTATCTAAAAGCCAGATATTATTCTCAGATAAAACACTCATAAACTCAATAAGCTGGCAAGAAAACTCATTTTTTATGTTGAACGTATCTGAATCAATCAGGTGCTCAAATACTTTTTTGATTAAATCTTCTTTTTCCTGTATATTCATTTAGTCCTCATTTTCAGAGTCTTGTGATCATTTTACATTTGGTTGCTGACAAAACATATAAAATCTTTTACTTCCAGCTGATAGACTGCTTCTGCGCCTAAATCAGGCCATGCAATTAATTTGCTCGATAAAATGGTGCTGGCATAATAGGCGCCTGCACCTCCGATCGCTATCAGATAATAAGCATTATTTTTTCGAAGAGACGCTATCACCTGTTCGGATCTTTCTCCTTTACCAATCAGTAATTTAACACCTTTATCAAGTAGAGTGGGTGTGTATTTATCCATTCGGGTAGAAGTGGTAGGCCCTGCAGAACCAATTGAAAATTCTTCTCTTGCAGGTGTTGGACCGCAATAGTATATAATCTGGTTTGTCAGATCAAAAGGCAGAGGATTGTTATTTTCAAGTGCATGAATGATTCTTTTATGTGCAGCGTCTCTCGCTGTATAAATCGTTCCGCTAATCAGCACCTTATCACCTGCTTGCAGGTCTTTTAACTGATTTTGATTTACCGGTGTATTGATATGTATTGTTTTCATAATGAGCCTCAGAAGGATATTTTTTTGAAGCGATGTGCATGACATTCAATATTGATCGCTACAGGCAAAGAAGCGATATGACATGGTTTTGTCAGTATAGATACTTTTAAGCAGGTCGTATTACCGCCAAGCCCCATAGGTCCAATACCTGTTTCGTTGATTAGATTCATTAATTTCTCTTCCAGTTCAGCTAGTATAGGGTCTGGGTTAACAGAATCAATTTCTGTTATCAGACTTTTTTTGGCCAATAGGGCAGAGGTCTCAAAGTTTCCTCCGATACCTATACCAACAATGATAGGTGGACAGGGGTTTCCTTTGATTTGTCTGATATGGTTGACTACCAGGTTGATTAAACCTTCCTCTCCATCAGAAGGTTTTAACATCGCTAAACAGCTCATGTTTTCAGAACCGCCTCCTTTGGGCATGACGGTGATGTTAAGACAATCTCCGCTTTTAATCTCGTAATGAATGATAGCGGGTGTGTTATTTCTTGTATTGATACGCTGATACAATGGGCTTTCAACTATCGATTTTCTTAAAAAACCACTATCGTATGCTTCGGCAACTGCGTTGTTCAGTGTCTCATTCAAGTCTCCATTGGTAAAATGAATATCCTGACCAATTTCGCAGAAGATAACAGCCACTCCGGTATCCTGACATAAGGGGAAATTTCCTTCATCAGCGATTTTATAATTTTCTGTCAGAATTTGTAGAACTTCTTTTCCTTTTGGATTTGATTCTGAAAGACAGGCTTTATCTAAAGCGTCTCTGACATCATGATTCAGATGATAATTCGCTTCAATAAAAGCTTTCTTAACCAGTTCCTTTACCTGTCTTAAATCAATATCCCGCATTTCACCCTCTTTATGTCATTTTTTATCACTTATATTATAATAATGGAATTCAGTCAATAAAAAAAAGAAAAAATATGAGGTAATGGGTTAATAGGAGAACGATTATTCTGTCTAATCGGTATAAATGGTGAAAATCTGATATGTTATAATAAAAAAAATGGAAGGCTTTAAAAAAGAACGCATAGTTTATCAAAGATGAGAGAAGATAGAATTTTTTGTTTTTTGAAAGTTTCTTTAAAAAAATTTGGCATTATTTTGCTATTTGTCTTATATTATCAAGATTAGCTTTATTTTTTAGCGATTTTAAAGCATAAGAGAAGAAAAAAGCTTTGCTACAAACATGATGTTTGTAGTTCGAAAAACATAAAAAGGAGTAAGTAAAATGAATAAATCAGCAAAACAAATATCGCTGGAACATAAAATCCTCGACAGTTTGAAAGGGAAAACACTTCAGGCAGCAGAAATGATTTTTAATGATATCGAATTACAGGCAATGCAGGAATATGCCAATAATGTTTCTATTAAAAGACTGGGCTATAATGATCACGGTCCGGTTCACATGAGAAAGGCAGCCCTGAATGCCATGACTATGTTTAACTTATTGATTGAAAACCAAATTAAAATGAGTCTTGAAAAAGAAGATGTCGCAGAAGCAGAAGATTCCAGACTGGCCGTTTTTATGGCCTCTATATTTCATGATCTGGGTATGGCAATCACACGTGACAAGCATGAACTGATTAGTCTTGAACTGGCCAGACCTTTTATTGATAAAGTGCTCGATGCTATCTATTCTCAGGAAGAAATCAATAAGAAGGTAGCTGTTCGCTCGATTACTCAGGAGGCAATATTCGGGCACATGGCAACTCAGAAAATTCATTCTATAGAAGCAGGACTGGTACTGGTGGGCGATGGTTGCGATATGGAACATGGCAGAGCCAGAATTACTACTTTATTGAATGATAAACCACGTGTTGGAGATATTCATAAGTATTCCGCAACAGCAATACAAAAAGTAACGATTTTACAGGGAGAGCATAAACCTATTAGAATTCTGGTACAAATGAGCCAGTCTGTCGGTTTATTTCAGGTCGAAGAAGTATTGTTTACCAAGATTGCTTCCAGCCCGATTAAACCTTATATTGAACTTTATGCCCAACTGAGAGAAGAAGAATTACTGAAATATCTCTAATCTTTTAAAATACAATAAATTATTAAGCAGTTAGTGATAATACAGGTTTTATCTTTCTTGATTTAACCTGTATTGCAAAAATCAGGCAAGACTACTTGTTGAAAATGATTCAAGCTATCATTTTTCAAAAAGTAGCTTTTTTTTATGCAAAAATTTTGGCAAAAGACTTCTTCTGTTTTATGATTAAAACGATATATGCCTGGTACCTTGTTTAAAAGTTTAATCAGAACACATTTGTACACACTCAGTCCTTTTAACAAGACTCTTAAGGTGTCTGTCAACAGGGATTCTTCCAGGAATGCCAGAGAAAATCTTTTGATGAGTGCATGTGTAATCTTCAGAAAAATACTGTAAGCACTGACTCCCCGTTTTCTTAAACCAGGGTAGGTGAGTTTATATTGTCTGGCATATTCTGCCATATCCCTTTTAAATTTATGACCTTGTTCTGTCCACAGTTTTACACTGATTTGGTTGATGACTTGAATTTTGATATGCTGGGCTTTACAGACAAATACAGGTTTCTTTTTCAGAATACAAATTTTTCCCTGATTATACCATGCCAGATAACAATCCCCCGCTTGTTTGGGGTAATCATGTACTTTCTTTTTGAAAAAGACTCTCATATTCTCATCCTCTCTTCTGGATAAACTAATAGATTTTCATACAAAAGCAAATAGTTTCTCAATATATTCTCTTTTCAATCTTGGAGAAATATGAAAGATTGTATAGAATATCAAGGATATCAAGCCAATGGTCTTCAACTCTAT
>JAGOCT010000013.1:13584-15228 GCA_017998585.1 Candidatus Cloacimonadota bacterium
TGGATAAACTAATAGATTTTCATACAAAAGCAAATAGTTTCTCAATATATTCTCTTTTCAATCTTGGAGAAATATGAAAGATTGTATAGAATATCAAGGATATCAAGCCAATGGTCTTCAACTCTATTTTCATGCAGAGTCGCGGAGAATGATAGGTTTGTAGGGATTTGCGAAATGGAGCGTAGCGGAATACCGTAAATCCGAGATCAGCATTACGATCATCTTGTTTGTAGCCTTCGTAGATTTCAGTGTTTTCAGTGCCTTCTGTGGTTGTATAAAACTTCTTTATCTGTTCAGGTATTGACTACACTTTCAGATGCAGGGAGTTCTAAAAGCGATTGTTTTTTGCTTTACTACGTTCCGCTCAGCGCTTCACGATTACTCAGGTTCAGAATGACACATTTTTGCGTCTGTTAACTGTGCTTGTGATTCAAAATAAAAAGCATATAAAGGGTATGCGTTATTACTAATTTTCATTCAAATTAAGATTTTAGTAGCATGTTTGAAAAATCAGGTTATATTGATAAACAGGGTGATAGGAGAATTAAGGTCAAAGGCAATTCAAAATCAATTACGGAGGAAGGACATGGTTGAACTCATTATTTCGTTAAATGATAAGTTAAGGCTTGATGCGGTTTTAAATCAAGAACATGTACAAGATGTCAATGCCATTGCATTAAGGAAAGAATTAAACAAAGCCAAAGTATTGCCACTGCAGGATGTTCCTTCAGATGTGATTTCGATGGAATCCACTGTTACCCTGCTTGATTTGCAAAGTGGACTTGAGAAAGTGATTGCGCTGGTTTATCCGGATGAAGCCGATTATAAAGAAGGCAAGATATCCGTTTTAGCACCAATAGGAACCGCTTTAATCGGATATCGTCAGGGTGATGAGATTGAATGGAAAATGCCTGGAGGCGTAAAGCAGTTTAAAGTAATCAAGGTTGAAAAAAAACAGCATGAGTCATAAGCTTTAAAAAATAGAGATTTAAAGTATTCATTTTTAAAAAAATAAGTAAAAAAAGACCCAAAATCAGATAATTCTATAAAAACAAGTCTGTTTTAAAGAGGTTCATAAATCCCTCTTAATCCTTTAATAGAAGCAGTTTAGGGCAAGAATAGAGAAAAATTTGAATAAAAAACTTGCCCTTTTTTTAGTGATTATATCTTTTGTCTTATAAAGATGAGAAGATTTGGAGGCGAGGATGGCAGCTAAAACGTCTAAGTCCAAAGAAGGACAGATATTAACAGACGGCGATGCACGCGAGCTGATGGAAGTAGAAGTCACAGAAGAAAAAGAAAATGTGGACTACAAATTATCACCCGTGTATATTTATTACGAATGGTGTAAAAAATGCGGTATCTGTGTAGCGTTTTGTCCAACAAAATGCTTAGGCAGAAAAGCCGATGGAACTCCTTTTGTTGAGTTTCCCGAAAAATGTATTCACTGTGAAACTTGCGATCGCTTATGCCCTGATTTTGCGATTACCGGAGCAAAGCGTTAAGGAGGTTATGAAATGTCAAAAAAGAACGGAAAACTGAACGAAAAAGTGGTAGAAAATCAACCAGCAGAAACTCAATCTGCTGATACCCGTAAAGTGGTATTAATGCAGGGTAACGAAGCAGTTGCCATGGGTGCATTAG
>JAGOCT010000353.1 GCA_017998585.1 Candidatus Cloacimonadota bacterium
TTGACAGACCGGTATAAATGGTAACCCAACATATTATTTTCTGACTGGGTAACCCAGCTTAGGGATATAAACTGATCCATAACTGTAACGGCATTAAATGCAGATAGTGTTACTGGCAATGTAGGAGGCGTTCCGCCCATAAAATCAAGAGAAATGATGCCGTCTGTTTCACAAATATTTGTAATCGGTTTTTGAGTTGCTTGTCCATTCCAGTTAAGTGAACCGGGAACTGATTCATCTGTAAAAGTGCTTACATTGCCGGTACCTGGGAACGGATCGCCTGAATAAGTCTCTATACTTCTGATATTGTCCGCTTCTTCAATATCCATCCCCTGATGTGCAGGATTTACATTGATATCATTGGTATTCCAGCCGGATAAATTTTTATCTACATGATAAATCAATAAACCATGATGTGGGATATATAAGTCCCAACCTGATTTTTGTCTGTTTTCAAGCATAAAATACTCATTATGAATGCTTGTATCAAATCGGTAAGAGACATTATGATCATGAGAATTAGGAATGTAAAGACTGACTGAATTGTTTAAAATTGTGGTATTCTGCCATCCAAGTGCTGTTTTTGAATAACAGTTATGATGCGGAGGCGTCTTACCATTGTTATTCCACGAACCACTCGCCATGGGGTCCCATTTTTTCAAATCAAATGACTGGCCACCTGAACCGGAGTAGTCCGTATCATAAAAATCAGGCAAACCACACACATGACTAAACTCATGACATATTACGCCTATATTTGTTATATTTGTACCAGAATTGCCAGAAAGTTCAGGAGAACAAGAATAAGATGAGATATAAACCCCATCTTTAACTACTGGCGAAATACTCCAGGCATGAGCCCATATTGCATTTGAAGAAGCACCAGCCTCTTCCCCATACCCTGCATAAATTAAATAGATTCCATCCATGTATCCATCATCATCATTGTCATATTCAGAAAAATCCACTTCACTGTCTGCACTATTAATGGCTTCTAAAACTAATTCTCTGGGTCTCACATCATATCCATAGACATCATTCGCTCCATAATATGCCATGTTATGAGCTGCCTGATATGGTCCATATACATCCGTTGAAAGATTCAACTGATTAAATGAATTAGATAAAAACCAATCTTTAACACTTCCAGATGCATTATTGAATGAATAACCGGTTTGATTCATTAAATTGATAAATTCAGTCTTCGTTTTAGAAAAGCTCTTGTCTGTAAATCCGATTAACAACATCACTAATTTTCTGTTTCCACTTGAAGGAAATTCTTTTGCAGATTCTCTGGAGTGAATATTAAAGATTTGTTTGATTAAACTAATCTGATTTTGACTGAACCTTAATTGTTTTTGCGTATGAGAAATAAAATCAGATTCAGATTGTTTTCTCTGTGCAATATCTGAAGCTTTAACATCAGAGGGTTCCATTCCCCCTTTGTTATCAGATTTAGCATAAACCAGATAACCCATTCGATCGTACATCAAACTGTAGCCATCTTCTGACTCAGCCCATTTTACACGCTCATCCCCCATCAGTCTGACTGTTACGTTCTGTTCATAATGTCTGTATACCAGCGATTCTGGGAAAGCAGGCACTGCCATTATTGCTGTCATTAAAAACAGACATACAACCAACATGATTCCCTGTTTTCTTTTCATAACTCCTTCTTACTTTTCAGTATTCATACTTTCAATGAATATGTTTTCTTTACTTTATGCGTTTATGTCTTTCCATATTCCTGCTTAGCTTTCTTGTTTACATGTTTTCTTTCTTAGCTTCTTTTAATCATGTTTACATGTTTTTAAAACAGCGCTTCCAGAATATCTTCACTACTAATATTCATAAATATCTCTTTTACAGTGAGTTGCATCATATGTTCATTTAACTCATGATATTGGTGAGTCTTGCCAATAAAAGATTTTTCAAATGAATCGGTATCAGTGATTGCGAAAAAATCCCCATAAAGTTTGAAATCTTCAATGATTCCTTTTCTTATTGTCATCATCACTTCAATACTGCCACCAGGACAACGATGTTTTTTATGGAAATTATATTCAGGAGATTTCCCATAATTCCATTCCCAATTTGCATATTTATCTTTTTTGAGTGTTTCTATTGCCTCAAGGTCTTTATTTGTGTATTCATAATAATCTGCATCCTGATACAAAGAAAGTATCTTTTTGATTATTAAGTCTTCAAAAGTCTCCATACTGACTGGTGTTTTAAGGTGTTCTGTAATATTTGTGATACGACTGCGAACAGATTTGACTGATTTATCATTAAATTTGGAAGGATCAACGTTTAAAGCCTTAGTTACATCTGAGATATTGGAGTCAAACAATAATGTCCCATGTTGCAGGAGGGTATTTCCTCTAAAGTATTTTGCGTTCCCAGAGAATTTTTTGCCATCGATTGTCAGGTCATTTCGCCCTTCTAATCTGGCATTAACCCCCAGAGATTGTAGAACCTCAATGATCGGTTGTGTATATCTCGAGAAATCACTTTCAAATGTGTCAACATTTCGAATAATAAAACAGAAATTCAAATTTCCAATATCATGAAAGACGGCTCCCCCACCTGACATCCGTCTCACAACTTTGATTTGATTTTCCTGTATGTATTCTTGGTTTATTTCTGCTATTGTGTTTTGTTTTCTTCCAACTATTATTGCTTTGTTGTTTTGATACAATAAAAATATATTGTCTTGTTTACAATTAAACAAGTATTCCTCGCTTGCGATATTAAACTCAGCATCATGATTTTTGCTTCTGATTATTAACATTTACTCACCCCTATTGTTATTTATTTTAATTTCGATTTGCAATATTTTTCGTTGATACAGAGGATTCTGCCACAATTATTACAGACAAGTGTTCTGGAAGGATTGTCTTTATAAAACTCTTTGGGAACCTGCATAGAGCAACCACACCATTCACATGTTATCTCGTTATGATCCGCTTTCGGTTTAATCGCTTTACTTTCAGGTTGTTGTTCATTTTTTTTACAAAATCTACCGCTACTTTTAATACGGCTTGAAATTGTATTTTTTCATCTCTGTAGGAACCCCTATGTTCAATCACATTAAAAAAATGTATATTATAATTATTGCTGATCAACTCATTTATGGCATTTTTGACAGCATTTTCATAGCTAATTTCCGAAACGCCTACGACTTCTATCATTCTTAGCATAATGACCTCCTTATATTTTTACCTGAATATAAGCAATATTTATAC
>JAGOCT010000354.1 GCA_017998585.1 Candidatus Cloacimonadota bacterium
ATTTATTTATCTCTGCTGATTTTGAGACTGCAGAAATTATTTTAAATGACAATGCGATTCCTTATCATATTGTTGTTTTTAATGATACAGATACTAACAGACAATATCATATCCTCAGAGAAAATCTAAATATGGATTATTATGATGATAATGGAACGCTTGAAACACTTGAAGACGATGAAGAAGGAAGCTTCTCTTATGGATGGGGTCTCTTCGTAATAAACACTTCTTCTCAGATCCCTGTAATCATCAATATGCCTCATCCAAATGACGATTTTATTACTGTACCTGTAGCTCATAAAGCATTTATAGATTGGAATGCGCGATATTTCATGGTAGCAGGAGCAGGTAGAGAGGTGAAATGGACAAATCAAAATCCTTATACTAATTCAAAATCATTAAGTGACCCATCTCGTATCAATATACATCCTTTTAATTCTGCTTACAGACGTTTCTGTGATTATATCAGAACCAATTTGAATCACAGAGAATTAAGTGTTCAGATTCATAGTTATGATTGGAACAGACACGCAGGATATGCAAATCTTCAAGTCTCAGTAGGAAATCAAAATACCAATCCAAATTTACCTACACGCGATTTATCTAGCTTAAAACTAGATTTAATTAACGCAACAGATTATATTGTACATCCACAAAATTCTATTGGTATTCATCAAGAAGTACTACTAAACGATTATTACGCAGTATATTACAACACCTATCCTTTTACATATTCTTTGAATGACTCACTGATTACCGTGAACAACAATATTGATTTACCAGGATTCGCTCAAAATATCCAACAAAACTATAGCGTTCAAGGTACAACTGACTGGGATGTCTATGATCCTTTCTTTCATATTGAGTTAGATGAGTTACCTAATTGTTATCCTCAAAATCAGAACAATTATCACTGGTTCTATGGATATGATATATCCTTAGGGAACTTTGACTACTCAAATCTATACGACAGAGGTATTCAATTTTACTCAAAGTGGATTGAGGCAATGGGTTCTGTATTACCAACCGTATTTGAGTTAAATGACAATACAACGCCTTTGATTCCTGAAAGCTTTACTGTTAAAGGGACTGGTCAAAACTTTGTTAGATTAGGTTGGGCACCTTCAGATTCTTATGATTTTAAAACATACGAAATACTATATTCAACATCTCCAATTACAGAAGATAATTATCAGATTTTTAACCGTAATAACAATGCTCAGTTAGCGAGTCTCTTATGTAATGAGATAAATGTAACCGGATTAACTCCAGGGCAAAATTACTACTTTAAATTAAGAGCTGTTGACTATCATGATAATGCAAGTTTACTTACTCCTGAAATATCGGCCTATACAGGATCAGCATTACTTGATCAGGTAACGGCTTATGGAGATGGAGACAAAATTGTTGTTCGTTTCAGAGCCGTAAGTCAGAATAATAATCAGGGTTTTAAAATATATCGTAAGACAGATGATACAGAATATTCTTTACTTTCGGACTATACTAGTAATTCAAATTTAAATGGTTCTACTCAAAACAATATGATTTATACTTATAACGATACGAGTGCTTTTTTTAATACCATCTACACATATAAAATCACTGCTGTAAACAACAATAACAATCAATTTGATCATTACGAAACACCTTCTGCACAATTACAGGAAGTGTTTTCACTCACATTCAGTAATCAATCACAATCAATCAGCAATACAATCACTTTCTCAAAGAATGTTTTTGCAAGTGATGGCAATGATTCAAATTTTGATGTGGTAAAATCCACTGCTGCATCCAGCCCCTATATCTGGGCAGGATTCTATGAACAATACTGGGCAAACAATGGAGTCTATCTGAGTAAAGAAGTACATGGTGATTATGAGTTAAATCAAGATGTAAAAGCGTGGAGAATTCTTGTTAAATCAGATCAGCTTAATACACCAATTTTTGCCAGTATATCTGACAATTTTAACAGAAATACAGAAAAACTCTATCTGCGTGAAGTGTCTAACAGCACCTACACAAATATTGCTGCTAATCCAGCTCAATTCACAATTTCTAATGCAAATTACAAAGAATTCTATCTCTACTGGGGTAATCTCAATCCAACAGTGACAATTGGCAGTTCTCAGAATACAATATATCAGGCTGGCGCTAATGCGACTTTCTACTTCTCAAAAACCTTAAACTTCCTTATTCAAAACCATTCAGTTTATATTAAGAATGATAGTGACAGTGTTTTAGTTGCTGAGAACCTCTCTAATACAGCAACCAATGCAGGATTTACTGTTCCAAACAATATAACAATGCACAATGCAAGAGTTTATGTAAAAACAGTTTGTACTGATGGTGAGATCATTATCAGCCAATCACCATACACAATAGGCATTGTTCCTTCTACTATAACTTATCAGGTTCCTGCAGGCTATTCAATGCAATCCAACCCATTCATTGCATATAATATCAATAATAATGATCTTGGCCCTAATTCCCAGATTTCTCTGTTTGAGAACAACGCATTCTCCAATCAGAACCAAATGATTTACAATAAAGGTTATGCGTTAAATATTCAAAATTCAGTAAACACCTCATTTTCACAAGGGATCTCTTCTTATGCCCAAACACAATCAATGGTACCATACTGGAATCTGTTAGGGAATCCTCATTTATCCTCATATCACATCAAAGATTTACAATTTAATCTGAATAATGTAGCATACAGTTTTGGTGAATTAGTTCAGCAGTCAATCATAGCTCCTGTTGTATATGTCTATCGAAATAATCAATACCAAACAACCGAAGTGATATATCCTAATGAATCATTCTTCATTTATGCTAGTTATACTTCCGAAAATACGATGAGTTGTAACTTTGTGCCTTATTATCAAAATGGTCTGCCAATTGATAAAAATGATATTCTCTGGAGTTCTAAAATATTTGTTTCTCAACTAGATAGAGACGAAATTGTTTTCGGTGTTTGCAAATCGAAAAATAATGAAATTGAATTTTTGTCAGAATTACCTGAACCACCAACAAAAGCAATTAACGACAATATCTCAATGTATATACCAGTTGATGAAAATCTGAATGATTATTCTTACTCAAAGCTTAATCAATATCTTCATACGGAGTTTAATGAGACTGATCCTGAAGTCAAAGAATGGCCTTTAGGGATCCTATTGAATGATCTTTCACCTGTAACTATATCAACTGATTTCCAGGGATTACCAACAGGT
>JAGOCT010000355.1 GCA_017998585.1 Candidatus Cloacimonadota bacterium
TGCTACAATCGTACTGAAAAGTCAACAGGTAATTGATTATACCATTCTTCAACTCATAAACAGCAGGGATGTCAGTGTTCTTTTAAACCTGCTTTCACATAAACCATGTTAATGACAAAACAGTTTCAAATTATCCATAAAGGCATCTGGTACAGATATGATATTGTGTTGAATGTAACTCCAGGAATCAGAGCATTTCCTGACTGGATAAAACAAATGATTGAAGATAACTGGCAAAAAGTCAAACAAGAGAATCCGTTGATTTATAATGGGATTGGCTATTCATTAATTCAATCTGATGTAAAATCTGATAAGCTGGTTTGTAAGGTACAGTCTTGTTCCTATAAGGACTTTTTGGGTACAAATGTAAAAAATATACATCAAATCAATGATCATTCGCTTTTGGCAAACTCTCTGGCTGCCTGTGTGGTAATCAAAACAGCTGATAACTGTATTGTTGTAGGCAAAAGAAGCAGATATCTTGCAGAAGGAGTAAACGAATGGCATGTGATTGGCGGTACACTTGAAAGCATGGATGGCAATCCTGAAGACCCTTTTGATTTGATATACAAGGAAATTGAAGAAGAATTGGGAATAAAGGATAATTTTATACAAAATCTTCATTGCACAGGTCTTGGACTGGCACTTCATAATTACAAACCGGAATTTCTGATGTACTGTAACACGATATTGAATAATAGAGAAATTAATGATTTATATCATTCAGCCAGTCATCAGTTTGAACATGATTGTCTTGACTTTATTCCAATCGAAAAGATGATGGATTTTATCAGAAATAATAATTTTTCACCAATCGGATTAGCTGCTATATCAAGTGCAGGGCTGATAAGTGAAATGGAGTAATAAATGGCAGAAGATCAGCAATATATTCCTTTATCAGAAAAATACAGACCTAAGTTAATTGAAAACGTCATTGGTCAGGATCACCTGTTACAGCAGGATTCTATTTTAAAATCTATGATTTCTACTGGTATCTTTCACTCATTGATTCTATGGGGACCTCCCGGTTCTGGTAAGACAACACTTGCCAGACTAATAGAAAGTTTTACTCATTTTCCTTTTATTGCTTTTTCAGCCGTTTTATCCGGTATAAAGGAAGTCAAAGAAGTTATGAAAACGGCTGAAGCCAATATGCAGATCAGCCATCAGCCTACGATTCTTTTTATTGATGAAATTCATCGTTTTAATCGTTCTCAGCAGGATGCTTTTTTACCTTTTGTTGAGTCAGGCTCTATCATTTTGATTGGCGCTACTACCGAAAATCCATCTTTTTTTATTATATCGGCTTTGCTTTCGCGTTGTCATGTACTGGTTTTGAATGGTTTAGCTGAAGCAGAGATCAGGGTTATCATCAGCAATATCATTAAAGCCGAAGAAAAGGAAGCAGATTTTACGGAAGGTGCACTTGATTTAATTGTTGCTCTATCAGGAGGAGATGCCCGTAAGGCAATCAATATTATTGATATTCTTTTAAAACAAAGTAATCTTGCAAAACCTTATCAAAGAGAATTTCTTGAAAAGTATCTGGCAAAAAAAGCCATGCTCTATGATAAATCAGGTGAAGAACATTACAATTTGATTTCAGCTTTACACAAATCACTCAGAGGTTCAGATCCTCAGGCGGGTTTATACTGGCTGGCACGAATGCTTGAATCAGGGGAAGACCCGATGTATATTGTCAGAAGGCTTACACGTTTTGCTGCGGAAGATATTGGTTTGGCAGATCCACAGGCATTGCTTCAGGCAATCGCTGTGAAAGAAGCGGTTCATTTTATCGGAATGCCGGAATGTAATGTCCATTTATCTCAACTGGTTGTTTATTTGGCAACCGCTCCAAAGAGTAATGCAATGGAAGCTGCCTACATTAAAGCAAGAGAAGATGCACACAAAACTGGTCATTTACCTGTCCCTTTGCATATTAGAAATGCCCCTACAAAACTCATGAAAGACCTCAATTATGGCAAAGAATATCAATATGATCATGATCACAAATATCACTACTATTATCAAAAGTATTTTCCTGATCAAATGCCTGAAAAACAATACTATATGCCATCAGAATTTGGTTTTGAAAGAGATATTCAAAAGCGGATTGACTGGTGGAAAAAACTTCGTCAGGATCAGGAAAAGAAAAAATAAACAAATTTTTCTTGACTTATTTATTCAATACCAGTATAATTGACACAAAATAAAAAACTGGAGGTTTCTATGAAACGCTTTAAGAAACTGATTGTAATGCTGTTAGTCGTAAGTATTCTGGCTGTCAGCTTATCTGGTTGCTATGGTAAATTTGCCTTAACCAGAAAAGTGTACAAAATGAATGGTGAAATCAGCAACAAGTATATTCGTTCGCTGGTAATGTGGATTCTTATGTGGATCCCTGTTTATTCAGCTTGCGGATTTATTGATTTTGCTCTCCTTAATCTGGTTGAATTCTGGACTGGTGCTAATCCATTAGCAATGAATGATACAGATCAGGATATCAGATACTATACTGAAAATGGTCAGAATGTTAAAGTGGTTACCACTCAAAATCGTTATGATATTTATGACTTGAACGATGCTTCTAAAAACGTATCCTTTGTATTTGATGCTCAGAATCAAAATTGGATGCTTGAAAAAGACGGCAAACTGATTACTATCGTAGATGAAAACAATCAGTTTACTAAATTCTTTGACATCAACGGAAAATTAGCTAAAGTAGAAAAAATGTAATTCTATTACAAAAAAGATTTTTGGCAGGGCTTGTCCCTGCCTTTTTTTTAGCTATTTCTTTTTTGATTTTATCTTTAGTAAAACTGATAGCGACTTCTCAATCTGATGACTCGCATCAATTGAATCCAAAAATATCATTCCTTCTGTGATTAACAATACAAAGGATGATAAATCTTCAGTATCGATTGATTCATCAGGCATAATCTTTGTTTTAATCCATGATAAAAATTCAGCCATGAACTTCTGGCTTACTGTTTTATAAGGTTGATCTCCATTTGCTGATAAGGCGGCTAACTCCAACCAGGTCTTTGTATATGAATGAATCAAAGGATTTCTGATTGCCTGATAGAAATCTTGTAATAGTTCAATATAGGGCTTTTTCTGAAAATCAATTTCAGATAGTACTTGCATAAAATTCTCAGTAATCTTGTTTAATACTTCTGTTATAAGATCGTTTTTATCTTTAAAGTAATGTAACAACATACGATCACTTGT
>JAGOCT010000356.1 GCA_017998585.1 Candidatus Cloacimonadota bacterium
AATTATTTTTACCAACATCCATTGCGGATATCAATCATCGTTACAATATCCCCTGCCTGGAAATTAAGAATTCAGAAAATGATACTTTTATTGTTAAGCAACATATTCGTTACTGTACAAATCAGTTATTTCATATTCTCAGTTTTAACCAAAGTGATCCCAAAACATATGCTTATAAATCTTTTGCATATTTATATGATCATTATATGGATCATGTGACATATCAGAAATGGGTTGATTTTGTCATTTATCAATATAAGTCACTATATAAACAAAAGCCAAAGGTTATCGCTGATATTGCCTGTGGAACCGGTACGATTTCTAACATACTGGCGGATCAGGATTATCATGTCATATCTTCTGATAAATCTCCTGAAATGCTAGATGTGGCAATTGGAAAGAATAACAATCTTCATTTATTTCAAGCAGATATGACAGATTTTGATCTTTCTGTAAAAGCAGATTTGATACTTTTACTTTTCGACAGCATCAATTATCTAACTGAAAGAGAACATGTTTTAAAACTGTTTGAATGTATTAAAAGGAATCTTAATCCATCCTCAATGTTTATTTTTGATATTTCAACGCTCTATAACAGTAATGAGCATTTTGATGGATTTATCAATTTAGAAGAGTACAAAGAGATGTTTTTTGTTCACCGTGCAGATTACCTAAGTCACAAAAAAAGACAGGAAAACCTTCTTAATATTTTTACCAGTACTTTTTTAGGGTATCGCCGTGAAGATGAAGTGCATCAGCAAAGAGTCTGGCGGGCTAAAGAACTTCAAGATATGATAAAAGAAGCAAAAATGAAATTATGTGGATTATACAGTATAGATGAACCTCAGAATATGGTAAAGGAAAATCCGAACAGTCTGGATACAAAATATGCCCGATTGTTTTTTATTGTAAGCAATGAAGAATAAACACCTTTTTGATAATGATCTGCTGAAAAAAAGAGAATATAAAATTCTAGCAGGAACAGATGAAGCGGGACGGGGACCTTTAGCTGGACCTGTCGTTTGTGCCAGTGTAATTTTACCTGATGATTTTTATCATGAAGATTTGAATGACTCTAAGAAAATATCTGAAATCAAAAGAGATAAGTTATTTACTTATATTCAAAACAAAGCAATCGCTTTTTCAATTGAGGTTGTTGAAGCTCAAACAATAGATGAACTCAATATTTTAAATGCAACTCTTTATGGGATGAAGAAAAGTATTGAAAGTCTTTCAGTAAAACCCGATATGGTACTGATTGATGGCAATAAAACCCCAAAACATTTATCTATTAACAGCCAAACGGTTGTATCAGGAGATGCAAAACACGCTTGTATCGCAGCTGCATCGATTCTTGCTAAGGTAACCCGTGATAAGATCATGAATGACTACGATCAAATATACCCTCAGTATGGTTTTGCTAAACACAAAGGTTATCCGGTTTCTGCACATTTAAAAGCCATCAGAGAATATGGAATATGTAAGATTCACCGTAAATCTTATAAACCTGTCAGTCAAATGACAATTAAGGATATTATTGTTGAATAAGATAAAGATAATAGGTGCTGGACTGGCAGGATCAGAAGCAGCATTGCAACTTGCCGATAAAGGCTGGCAGGTTCATTTGTATGAAATGCGGGGAAAAAAGCAAACTCCTGCTCATCAGACTGATTTATGTGCAGAGCTGGTTTGCTCAAATTCTTTAAAATCAAAACTCCCCAGTACTTCTTCAGGTTTGTTAAAAGCCGAAATCAACCTACTTGGCTGTAAATTGCTGTATCTTGCCGAGCAAACCTCTGTTGAAGCAGGAAATGCTTTGGCTGTGGACAGAGAAATCTTTTCCCAAATTGTTACTCAAAGAATCAAATCTCATCCTAATATTCGATACTTTAATGAAGAAGTCTGTTCTTTAGATGATGAACTGACCATACTTGCAACCGGCCCTTTATCTTCGGACAATATTACTGCAGAACTGCTTAAAACCATTGGTCAAAACCATCTTTATTTCTTTGATGCTATCGCACCAGTTGTTTCAACTGAGTCGATTAACATGGAAATAGCATTTAAGAAATCTCGTTATGATGATGTTAATGATGACTATATCAATTGCCCCTTTAATAAGGAAGAGTATCTTCGTTTTGTAGATGCTTTAAACAGTGGTGATAAACATGAAGCGAAAGAGTTTGAAAATGAATTTTTTAGAGACCCCTCTTATCGTTTTTATGAGAATTGTATGCCGATAGAAGAATTAGCCAGAAGAGGTACTGATACCTTACGTTTCGGTGTCATGCGACCTGTAGGGCTTGAAGATCCCAGCACAGGTAGAAGACCTTATGCGTTAATTCAGTTACGAATTGAGAACAAAGAAAAAACTGCCTATAATCTGGTTGGTTGCCAGACAATGCTCAAATATGGTGCTCAAAAAGATATTTTCAGACTCATACCAGGTCTGGAACAGGCAGAGTTTGTCCGATATGGTTCGATTCATCGAAATACTTACATCAATACACCTGCTGTATGCAATTCAGATCTTAGTCTAAGAAATAAATCCAATATCTTTTTAGCTGGTCAACTTTCTGGTGTAGAAGGATATGTAGAATCTATTTTTTCAGGGCTTTTAATAGCCAAAATCATAAATCGTGAACTTAAAAGTTTGCCTCATACAACAATATCTGGTCAGCTATGGCGCTACCTGATAACTGAAAATAAGCATTTCTTACCTATGAATTCCAATTTTGGACTACTTCCTGCTCTTGATAAAAAGACAGGGAAGAAAGAACGAAAAAATGCTTATAGTGAAAGAGCGCTGTCTGATTTGATTCAATTTCTAAAATTAATATTGAAGGAGTGATTAACATGAGTATGTCCATGATAATTGCACTGGTTATTTTCTTAATAGCCTATGTTATGATAGCATTGGAGACTTATCATAAATTTGTCGTTTCTATAGTAGGTGCTGTTTGTTTTTTAGTACTTGGTTATATCAGCCAGGATAATGCATTCTCGCATTATATTGACTGGAATGTTATTTTTTTACTGATTGGTATGATGATAATGATGGGTATTATCAAAGATACCGGTATGTTTCAGTATGTTGCCATTAAACTGGCAAAGATGGCCAAAGGAAATCCGGTTAGAATATTAGTAGCACTTTTTTTTGCCACTGGTATTATTTCAGCATTTTTAGATAATGTAACTACGATAATCATCATGACGCCAATCTCAATTTT
>JAGOCT010000014.1 GCA_017998585.1 Candidatus Cloacimonadota bacterium
ATGCATTGCATCACTCCTTTATCTAAGAATCTTTCTTTTCTAACTTAAACTCAATCATCCATAAATATTACATTTAATATCTGTAATGTTCAGGTTTGAATGGTCCGTCAACAGAAACACCAATATATTTTGCCTGTTTATCTGATAAACGGGTTAAGATTACACCCAATTTTTCAAGATGCAAACGGGCAACTTCTTCATCGAGTTCTTTAGGCAAAAGATAAACCCCTATTTCAAGGTTTTCTCTCCATAATTTTAATTGAGCTAATACCTGATTGGTGAAAGAGTTACTCATCACAAATGATGGATGACCGGTTGCGTTTCCAAGATTGACCAGACGACCTTCAGAAAGCAGGATTATGCAATGACCATCAGGGAATATAATCTTATCTACCTGAGGTTTAACATTTTCTTTTACAACACCAGGTAAAGCATACAGTTTATCCACCTGAATTTCATTATCAAAATGCCCAATGTTACATACAATTGCCTGATCTTTCATCTTTTGCATATGATCAACAGTAATAATATCACAATTACCGGTAGCTGTAACAAATATATCAGCATATTCAACCGCATCTTCTACAGTCTTTACTTCATAGCCTTCCATTGCAGCCTGTAAAGCGCAAATCGGGTCAATCTCTGTAACTATTACGCGAGCTCCAAAGCCTCTCATGGATTGAGCACAGCCTTTACCCACATCTCCGTAGCCACAGACTACAACAACTTTACCGGCAACCATAATATCGGTTCCACGTTTGATACCATCTGCCAATGATTCACGACAGCCATACAGGTTATCAAATTTAGATTTGGTAACTGAATCGTTTACATTGATAGCTGGGAAAAGTAAAGACTTACTCTCCAGCATCTGATACAATCTGTGAACACCGGTAGTGGTTTCTTCACTGACACCTTTCATCTTTTCAGCGATTTTATGCCAGCGTTTTGGGTATTTCTCCATATCTTCCAGAGCAGTTCTCTGTAAAATGGCAAATTCTCTGTTATCTGTTGTAATCTCAGGGATTTTACCTGTTTTTTCATATTCATTTTCAAGACGGTAGCCTTCATGAATCAAAAGGGTTGCATCACCTCCATCATCAACGATTAGATCTGGACCGCATTCTTCATCAAAAAGTAGAGCTTGCTTTGTGCACCACCAGTATTCTTCCAGTGTTTCACCTTTCCAGGCATAAACAGGAACTCCTGCTTTAGCAATGGCTGCCGCAGCATGATCCTGAGTGGAAAATATATTACAGCTTGCCCAGCGAACATCTGCACCCAGCTCAACCAAAGTTTCAATCAAGATTGCTGTCTGAATGGTCATGTGCAAACTGCCCATGATCTGAGCCCCTTTCAGGGGCTTTTCTTTTCCATACTTTTCTCTTAATGCAATTAAGCCAGGCATTTCTTTTTCAGAAATGATGATTTCTTTTCTTCCGGCTTCTGCAAGTTCTATATCTTTTACTTTATAGTTCATCTGTCTCTCCTGTTTCTGTCATGATCTCTACCACCACGATTATCTCTGTCGCGATTATCACGATCTCTGTGATCACGGTCACGATGTCCGTCATTACGGCGATAATCAGGGCGGTCAGGTCTTTCAGTTCTTTCAGGCTCTTCACCAGGTTCTTTCATACTCAGAGAGATTTTTCCTCTTTCTGAATCAATCATACGAACTTTTACCACATCACCCAGTTTAAAGAATTCTGTAATCTGTTTGCCACGAGGAACAGGTAATTGAGATATATGTGCCATACCTTCTTTGAAGCCAAGCATAAATTTAACGAAGATACCAAAGCCTTCTATACGACTGATTTTGCCTTCATACCAAACATTTCTCTGAGGTTCGGTGATAATAGCTTCAATCATGGCACGTGCCATATCCAGATTTTCTTTGTTTGGAGATGCAACCTGTACCAGACCGGTATCATCAATATTGATTTCAGCTTTAGTCTGTTCAATGATAGATTTGATTGTTTTACCAGAGGAACCGATAATCTCGCCTATTTTGGAAGAATCAACCATAAATGATTCAATTCTTGGTGCATAAGGAGATAATTCTTTACGTGGTTCAGGGATCACCTGAGTCATAAGATCTAAGATGTATTTACGGGCATTTTTTGCTTTTTCAAGTGCAATTGACATAATCTCTTTGGTTATACCTTCGATTTTAATATCCATCTGCATAGCAGTAATGCTGTCTAAAGTACCGGTAACTTTGAAATCCATATCTCCAAGATGATCTTCAAGACCCTGAATATCAGTCAGAACGATGAAGTCATTGCCTTCCATAATCAGACCATTTGCGATACCGGCAACAGGGGCTTTGATTGGCACACCGGCAGCCATTAATGCCAAACAGCCACTACAAACAGAAGCCATTGAAGAAGATCCGTTTGATTCTAATATATCAGATACAATACGAATCGTATATGGGAATTTCTCATCTGAAGGAATGATCTTTTCTAATGCTCTTTCTGCTAAAGCACCGTGACCTAATTCACGACGACCGGGTCCTCTTAAAAATCCAGCTTCACCTACACTATATGGAGGAAAATTATAATGCAAGAAAAATTTCTTTTTATATTCATCATCAAGACCATCAATAATTTGCTGATCTGAAGTTGAACCAAGGGTAACGGTTCCTAATGATTGTGTTTCACCACGGGTAAATAAAGCGGAACCATGTACGATTGCAGGTAAGGTATCAATTTCAATACTAATAGCTCTGATCTCATCAACGCCACGTCCATCTACACGATTTTTGTCATACAGAATTCCATGTCTGACGTATTTCTTGATGAGTTCTTCAAATGAATTATTGATATATCTTTTCTTTGTTTCATATTCTTCAGGTGTTAAATTCGCCTGATACTCAGCAATAATGGTTTCCTGTAAGGTATCAAAAGCGTTTTGTCTTTCATGTTTTCCTTTGGTTAAAGAAGCTTCTTTTATTGCCTGACCCCATTTAGCTTCCATTCCGCCAATGATTTCTTCAGGAATAATATCAAGTATAACTTCCACTTTCTCTTTACCAATTTCCTGTTGCAGTTCAGTCTGAAGTTTACAAATTTCTTTAATCACTTCATGACCGGTATAGATTGCATCCAGCATAGTTGCTTCATTAATATCATGACATCCAGCTTCAATCATCACAACAGAAGATTCAGAACCGCCTACAGATAATTCAAGTTTTGAATTTTTCATTTGTTCAATTGTTGGATTAACAACAATCTGTTCATCAATGATACCAACAGTTACGCCTGAAACAGGTCCATGGAAAGGAATATCTGAAATGGTTAAAGCGATAGAAGCGGCAAGGATACCGATATCTTCCGGATGATTTTCACCATCATAAGTTAAAGGGGTAATACAAACATGAACCGGATTTCTGAAACCCTCAGGGAAAAGCGGGCGGATAGTTCTGTCTATCAATCTGGCAATCAGTGTGGCTTCAGTGGAAGGTTTTGTTTCACGTTTAAAGAATCCGCCAGGAATTTTTCCTGAAGCGAACATTTTTTCAATATAGTCCACAGTCAGCGGAAAGAAGTCAGTATCCACACCACTTAATTTACCCATTACAGCTGTAGCCAACATAGTGGTCTTACCATAAGTAATTAATGCAGAGCCATTTGCCTGCTTAGCCATTTTACCTGTTTCAATAGATAACTCACGACCAGCGAGCATCATCGTTTTTTTTGTGATTTTAAAATCATGTTGTTGCATTTGAATCTCCTTCTTTTGCATGCCTATTCAGGCGATTATCAGGCATTTTGCCTAAGGTCATGAAAGCAGTTCTGCAAGCAATAGGCAGACATCACTAAAGCAGGTGATTTCTGCTTATTGCTCAGACAAAAACCACTTTCATATTACTGTGTTAAAAAGAAAAAAGGGGATGTTAATCCCCTTCCTTTTATAAGAATTACTTTCTTAGACCTAATCTCTTAATGATTTCACGATATCTGTTTATATCCACTTTGATTAAATAATCTAATAAAGCACGACGTTTACCAATCAGGGTTAACAAACCACGACGTGTATGAAAGTCTTTTTTGTGAACTTTCAAATGTTCGGAGATTTGCTTAATTCTTTCTGTTAATAAAGCGATTTGTACTTCTGGTGAACCAGTATCTGAATCATGGAGTTTGTAGTCTGCCATAACTGCCAATTTGGCCTGTGGTTTCATTGCCATTTAATTCCTCCGTTATATTTTTTTGCTAATTTAATACAAGCACATTTTTTGTAAAGCTTTTTTTGAAAATCTTAGCATTTTTTATGAATTATTCACTGATTGCTTTCTTTTCACAAGATACCTTACAACAAAATACAATGTTGCAGCAATTACAAGCAGAATAAAACCAAGTTTAATTTCTTCGTAATAAAGATGCAATAAAGCTTCATTTTCACCAAAATAGTATCCCAGTACTGCCAGAATTGTATTCCAGATACCTGAACCTAAGAAAGTAAAAAAGAGAAACTTCTTCATATCCATTTTAGCAAGACCAGCAGGAATAGAGATTAATTGTCTGATAGCAGGAATCAGCCTGCCGATAAAAGTGGACATACTACCGTATTTGTTAAAATAGTTTTCTGCTTTCTCTATCTTATGACGATCAATCATCATCATGTGGATGATCTTAGTATCAGCCAGTTTGTAAATAATCGTTCTGCCCAGATAGACAGCCAGATAATAATTTACCAGAGCGCCAATGATACTGCCAATTATACCTGACAAAATCACTAAAAACAAATTCATCTGCCCTTTTGATGCCAGATAGGCAGCCGGAGGTATCACAATTTCCGAAGGAAAAGGGATAAACGAGCTTTCGATACTCATCAGCACAATGATGCCTGTATAGCCCATTTGGCTGAATTTATTCATAAAGAATGAAGCGATTGTTGAAAACATTTGTGTATTTTCTCCTTTATATCTTTACTACAAGCGGCTCGTAGGACAAGCAACCTGCTTGTATAGTTTTTCGTAAGCTTGTTGTAGGGCAAGCAACCTGCTTGCCAAAAAGCATATTCATTCCCAAGCTAGTAGCTTACGTTACTTCTTTACTTTCTGCAAGCTGGAAGCTTGCAGTACGGATCGTACTACAAGCTACTCGTAGGGCAAGCAACCTGCTTGCCAAAAAGCATATTCATTCCCAAGCTAGTAGCTTACGTTACTTCTTTACTTTCTGCAAGCTGGAAGCTTGCAGTACGGGGTGTACTACAAGCTACTCGTAGGACAAGCAACCTGCTTGTATAGTTTTTCGTAAGCTTGTTGTAGGGCAAGCAACCTGCTTGCCAAAAAGCATATTCATTCCCAAGCTGGTAGCTTACGTTACTTCTTTATCTTATCCAGTTCTGCCTGTAATGCAGGACTTGGTTTGGAGCGGTCATCTCTTGCCCATCTGTCGTCTATCACAACTTTAACCGGACTGTGTTTTTTGAAGTAATCAACCATTGCATCACGGAGATTGACTTCATGACGAATGACCTGACTTTCAGGGATAGTTGTTAAAAGTGTTAAGCCGGCATTTCCCTGAAGCAGGAAGTCAGTTGTAGCGACTCTATAGATTTTATCCGCTTTCCATGGTTCTCCGGCTATTTCCAGTCTTGTAACTCTGTCAAAATCGTTTCTGGAACGAGAATAAGTGATCTTTCCACCAGCCAGAATCAAGCCTGCTCTTGAACCTGCGACACGGGTTTCGATGATTTTCTTTAACATCACACCATCCACCAGAATGGTTACCACCTGGTTATCAAAAGGCATTACATTAAATACGTGACGATAGGTAACAGGTCCCATAGGAATTTCTGCTCTTACACCACCCAGATTAATAAAGGCAAAGTCAGCTCCGGCTGCTTCTTTCATTGCTTCACAGGTAAAATTACCCATTGCATTTTGGGCATCTACGGAAGCACGAGATAAGAATGAACCTGCTGTACCGACCACATCATCCATTCCTTTTTCAACAATTGCCTGACGGGCACTGATCATTTCATCAATTTCCGCATCAGGAATAAACTGTTCTTCAAACATAGTTACTAACGCATTATCTCTTAACGGAAAATCATAACCAGACATCTTTTTTGTTTTGGAATCTATTTTCAAGATAACGTGACCCATGTTTGAACCATAAGCATAATTTGAAAAGAAAAGTGTTTGAGTTACCGGATCAATCCAGGGTTCCTGTAAACCACGATGAATATGTCCGCCAAAGATGACATCGATGCCATCTACTTCATGCGCTAACTGTTGTGCATCAAGTCCCCAGTACTGAGTTTGTTTTTTAGCATTTTTACCATAGCGTTTTTCATATTCTTCTTTTTCATTGAAAGGAACACCTGCGTGCATGGTTACAATCAGTAAGTCCACTTTTTCCTGTTCACGAAGAATTTTGACATACTTTGTTAATGCTTCCTTTTCATCACCAAAATCTACATTTTTGATATGATCAGGGAAACTCATTTTTTCTGTATCAGTTGTAGTTAACCCAATCACCCCTATCTTCACTCCTAATTTATTAAAAATCAGGTAAGGTGTCACATAATCAACCAGTTCTTTAGTCCCTTTTTTATAAATATTACTTGATAAAATGGGGAATTTCGCCAGAGAAAGTGTTTTCTTAAGGGTTTCTTCTCCAATATCATATTCATGATTACCCAGCACTGTTAAATCGTACTGAATTTTATTCATGTATTCAATCACAGCTTCACCATTGGTTAGAGAACCGATGGGTCTGCCCTGAAAGAAATCGCCAATATCAAAGAGAAAGGATTCACGCTTATTACCATCGGATAAAGCTCTTACCTGTTTGATATAAGTTGCTGCAGAAGCCCCGCCACCCAACATAGGTGGAAACTGAGGATTCATAAAGGTTGCTGGATTACGGTCTATGCCGCCATGCAGGTCATTTGTGTACATAATGTCCAGTTTTAAGTCTTCAGCCCACAACGAGACTGATACTAAAACCAGCAGACTGATAAGTATTTTTTTCATATCATCCTACCATGTAAAACTGATATTGGTTTGTACTTTAAAGAATTGTTCTTCGACTTTATCCGGATTTTCCCAACCTCTGTCTGTTGGGTTGATAGATGTCCATAAACCATTTTTCTTATAAAAGCCATCACGGAATAAGTCAAGCGTTTCATAAGTACGGGTTGAAAACTCACCAGAAATATTAAAGACCAGATTTTTTGCTATAGGAAAAGCCGTTCCGGCTGATACTGTTGGCATGGAAACCGCACCAATTTCAGCATCTCCGAAAGACTGTTCATGTTTAAATCCCATTCTGAGTGGTATCGCACGTCCTACATAGTGTTCCATTCCAATATAGATTGAATAGACATCATCGTAGAATTTGCTGACTTCAGAATAATTGTTTAATTCCATATCCATCTGGAAAGTGGTTTTATAAGGATTTCTTGGTAAATAAGTGATTCCCCATCTCATGGAAGAAGGGATGATATAATCCGCATCCATTTCAGTAACAGTATCAATATTTTCAAACTTAATGGTGTTCTTTGCTGTCATATCACATTCTGTTTTAGGTTGAAATGCAAAGCCCAAACGAACTCTATCATTCAAGTCATAGGTTGCTCCTAATCTGAACATCATTCCATCATAATCACGAGCACTCTTGAATAATGAATCAGATAATGCCTCTTCTGTCTCTGTATAAGCTATCTCAGTCCATACAATTCTGGATTCCTGATTCTGTGAACCATTCAGCATTGCTATCTCTAATCCTAAAGCCAGCTTATTCACATCTGAAAACGAGTAAGAAGCCCCCAAAATGGCACTGTAAGCATTGATAGCACCTTCACCTTCTTTGAAATTCTTCGCCAAAATCGGTGGATAAGTGTCATCATCAGAACTGTTATCATTTCTGACCTGTTCTTCGTATTTTGCCGAAAAATCTACCAGAGGTCTAAACATGAGCCCTGCACTGAGTGACATACGATCCATTTGATGAGCGTATGATGCGCCTGCACTGACATTTGTAAAGATGTTATTGTTGTTGGAATAGGTTGAGTTATCAATGTAAGAATCGAAGAAATTAAACATAGGAAGACTTCTGTCTTCTTCATTCTTAGTAAACGTAAGTGCTAAATCTGCATTCAGCTTGTTATTCAGTAAAGTGATATTCGCTGGGTTTAAAGAACTGTCAAACAGAGAATATCCAATAGCGACTCCGCTTGTACCCATTGCGCTACTGCGGGCAGAAACGGTTTGAACATAGTTGCCTGCTTCATATTCAAGTAATGAATAGGCAAAGAGATTTATGATCAGGCAGGTCATGAGTATGATGAGATTTATTTTTTTCATTTTTCCTCCATTATTTGATTTATTAGAAACGCCAGTCCAGTTGTAAACGAACGGCATAGTCATCTTTATTAACATTGCGGAAATAAACTTCCTGTTCGGAAATGGATTCATTCCACCAGGTACGAACTTCCAGTTCCTTGGTCTTGTAATATTTTGCTCTGAGTCTCATGGATAAGTAAAGGTTATTGGCAATCTTGTTCTGTAACAATACCCAGTATTTCAAGCCTTGTTCTCCCATAAAGTCAATTTCCATATCTTCCCAATCCCAGTGACTGACACCGTGACCATTCCAATATCCGATTCCGGTTCTGACTCGTAAAAGATCATTGATATTATGCGTAAAATCAACTTTTAAGAAATCACCCTTCATTAAGACCATACTTTGAACGGTTGAGTCATAATTTGAAGAGGGATTATCGTCTTCGTAAGGAGATATGGCATTGTTGGTCAGATAAGGATAGGGAGGTCCCCATACTTTGGTATAACGATATTCAAATTGCAGACGGTCTCTATTGGATAAATAAGAGGTGACCATACCGGATATTTCATTCGTTTTAGATACGCCTCTGTCTGCATCATCATCATAACGATTTACCTGATTTTTATATTTTGTTCTTAAACCTAAAGAATAAATCGGTCTGTATTCCATATCTCCCTGGAAACGAACCGTTCTTCTACCATCAGACATTCTTTCCCAAATATCAAGATAAGTTCTGTTTAAAGTCAAAGCAGTAGTGATTTTATATCTCGTTTCAAAATAGACCCCTTTTTCAGCTTGAGCCTGAGCACTGTTTCTGTATAAATCAGCCAGTATCGGATTGGTCAGGGTGTACGGATTTTTATCAATAATGGTATCATCAAATTTTTCATGTTCTGAAAATCCGCGACTGTACGGATTATCAAAACCCAGATCATAATGTCTGAACAGAGACAGGAAATAGAAGTTTTCAAGCTGGGTATAGGCTGTTACAACGGTAGCACTCGGATCATCACCGATTTTCAGGTCTTTACCATCAACAGATAACTCAGCATATTCACCGGAAAATGAGGTATTTCCAATCACGGTTCGCCAGTCAAAACCTAAAATCTGACGATAATCTCTTTTATAAGAGCTGGTTTGAGTCGAATACAGATTCTGAATTTCAGAACTCTGCATATTCCATTTACCCTCATTAGAACCATCTCTGATCATGTAAGTGGCAATACTGTCAGCGCCATAAACCACGAAGTTAGCATTATCATAGATCGCCTGATAACCGGAGATTCCCAGATGAGTACCGATTACCGGAGAAACTTCCCAGCGACCACCGATGATGGTTTCGTCAAGGATGTCTTTTCTGGGGGATAAGTTGATTTTTCTGGTTAATTTTTGATTGAAAAAGGCTTCAGCTTCTTCCATATCATCATTGTCAAAGCGAACAGATGAAGTTACATAAGAAAAGACACGATATTTTCCATCAGCGTCTTTATCCAATGAATTGATAGAGCCGTCACCATTAAGATCATACACAATTGCATCTTTTTTATCTTGTGAATAGTAAAATGAAAGAGAGGAATATCTGTTTTCAAGAGAAAAAGCAACCCCTTTTAAAGCATACTCATCGGTTCTGGATAAGTCTTCCGTTAAACCGAGAATTCTTTTACTAAACCCGTGACCTGTTTTTCTGGAACTGTAATAGTCAGTATTTTCCATAACCAGACCTTCACCATAAGTAACACGGTAATTGCCTAGATAAGCTTTTAAACGGGTATTACCAAAGAAATCAAACTGATTATCATAAGCGGCATAATACTTCGCATCTTTCATATTCTCAGAAAATGTATTTTCTGTAAAAAGGCTTTCTCCTCTTTGATTGGCACTTAACAAGCCTGCTTTGATATTATTGCCATATCTCACACGAAGTTTATTCATCACAGCCGGATTGGATTGACTCAAATTAAAGTAACCCCAGTAAGAATGATTAATTTCACGGAGATTATGGTCTTCCTTATTTTTGAAAATTTCTCTCAAATTTTCTCGTGTATCATCATCAAATGATTTATCTTCATATTTGAGCTGATAGTTCATGAATAATTTTTGTTTCGTCGGTTGCTCTTTAAAGAATACATAATGCCTGATATTGCTGGCACCATAATAGGATAAACCGGAGGTACTGCGAAGGTTTCGATAGTCTGTGATGGTATCTTTTAATGCAATTCTTCTCATTACTGCTGCGGCATCAATCGGTGATACATTTGGCAGATTAAGAATATCATTATACGACATAGCATTAAGGTTCTGAGGAGTCATCAGATAGTCTTCCCAAATATCGGAAAATCCTTCCTGAGTTCCTTCTGTGGAACCTAAACGTTCCAGTAGGTAATAAATCTCTTCACGTCTTTGTTCTGTTTCATCCAGATCTGTATAAAGCGAAGTTTCGACCAGTGGTCTTAGCTTTAACATGGTTTCCTGATCAATGGATGGGATTTTTCTCAAGTCGTAGATACTCTTGAAAAAAGCAGTAAACTGACGATATTCATAAATATCCTTTGCTTGCTGTTGGGTGATCGGTAATTTTTCAATTTGCTGTAAACTGGCTGTATTCAGATCAACCCGTTCAGCATATAAAAAACAGATACCTGCTAGCAGAATTAGTAGAAACAGGCGTTTCATAACACTCCTTTATCCTATTTTCTTTTTCCTTTTTGTAAAACACAACTATTTTTTGCAAATTTATTCAGTTAAACAATATTGTAAAGCTTTTTATCAAAAAAAATAAAGACGCTTATGGTCAAGTAAAAAATCACATTTTCTACAAAGTCCATATCTGCAACAGAATGCCCTGGTTATTTAAAAATCATGTAATTATGATTCTCTTTTCAATTACATAGCCCAGTGATATCTTAAAGATAAATGTTCAGATGAAACAAAACAATCGAATCAATCATATTTTCTCATTACAGACTCATTCAATTCTCATGTCTTTCCCTTATCTATCCTGTAGAAAAGTATTTTATTTTTCGGTTGATCGTATGAAATAAACGGTACTACAACTGATACATATAGCTTATTTTTTACGTTATTTGTTACTGTTTAGGTGCTTGTTGTTATTATTGATTCTATTTTCATCAAAGATATCAGTTTTAAAAAATGTAAAAATGGTCATTAGGGATGTTCGAAACGGAGTGAAGCATTCCCATCCCGTGAAGTTGACATGTGCAAAAACCTAAACTCTTTAGGAATTGCCGATTAGCAACCAGATGCGGAAGTGTCTGGTATATAGTTTATTACACATGAAGCACCATAAGAAGAAAATTAAGGCATCATGATTATTTCATCACGCTTTTCATCCTAATAGAGAGGGATATCCTATAGGACTCCTTGAAAATCAAATCGTTCTTTAAAATACTTTGATCCACTAAGCGATCGTTATTTCGCTTAGACCTCCAATTAATGTAAATATCTTTCTTTTAGCTGGTTCAAAGCCTCAATATTGATTTTTTTGGTTTTTTCCAGTAGTTTAAACATTTCGTGAGTGAGTACTGAGTTTTTTAGTAAGAGCATCTCAAAGAATATATCCGGAAGAATTTGCCAGGAGACTCCATAAGGATCTTTGAGCCATCCACAAAGCTGTTCTTCTCCATTTTGAGATAATTTATCCCAGTAATAGTCAATCTCATCCTGATTCTGGCAATGAACGATAAAAGATATCGCTTCATTAAAATCATATAGATGAAATATAGAACTGTCACTTGCCATAAAATGTTGAGTTTCCAATGTAAAATGGATATTTTTTGCCTGACCTGCTATTTCAGGTAAGTCTTTTTCTGAGTAGTACAACACCTCATTTTTTGCTGAGTTATTAAAAATTCCGGTGTAAAAATCAACAGCTTCTTCTGCTTTTCCAGTCTGCTGATTGATAAATGAAAATAAGGGAGTTATTCTGTCTTCTTCAATGTTTGATCTGTCTGCAAGGGCAATATGCCAGGTGACATCAAAACGATCAATCAATTTTCCATATTTAGAACTCAGTTCATGCTTTTCAAACGGGATTAGTATTGTGCCCTTATCAGCCAAATCACTCCAGAGCTCTTCAATAAAATAATCATGATCATAAGCGACATAAAAAGAAATTGAGGGATTAACAGAAAACTTTGGTCATCCGTTTAATGCAATAAACTGATGCCCATCCAGAACGAAATCATAAGTCATCAGTTTTTTTACGGGGTGATAATGTGTATCATGATCATCTGCGGAATAATAGGTTTTTTGACCTGCTTTAGCATTTGGGAAAAGTGATGTGTAGAAACTAACAGCCTCTTCAGCCTGATTATCAAACCACAGCATACAGCTGATTTTTTGAGGGAAAAGTTTATTGTTATCCATCATAAGCTCCTTTTAGAAAGAGTATAGATCAGATTTACCAGTCTGTCAATTAAAAACTTTTATTTGAGTAATGAATCAGGATTTGCTGGTTCCCATAATTCTATTTTGTTCCCTTCGATATCCATGACATGAACAAATTTCCCATATTCATAAGTTTCTACTTCGTCTAATATGGTCACGCCATTTTGTTTTAATTCTTCAAGCAGCAATTCTAAATTTTCAACTCGATAATTGATCATGAATTCCTTTTGTGATGGGTTAAAATAGGTAGTATCATGAGGGAAAGGACTCCACTGGGTTAAAGCCTTCTTTTCTGTATCAGGGAACTCACGACATTCAAACATACATCCATACTCATCGGTATTAAAACCTAAATGGTTTTTATACCAGTCTTTAACCTTCTCTGGGTCCTTACATTTAAAAAAGACCCCGCCAATGCCTGTTACCTTTTTCATTTACAATCCTTTCTGTGTCAATTTTTTCTGGTTCTACAATAATGCCACCCTTTCAGGGTTAGCACTGGCCATTATCCGTGTAAATCCGTCCTATCCGTGGTTAAGGGAATGTGACTCATTATTCCGGTGTATAAAGAATCATCCAGTTAATGCCGAACTGGTCGGTAAAATGTCCATAGTAATCTCCCCAGAAGGCATAATCTATCGGCATGATAATGGTACCGTTAACTGAGAGTTCATTAAATAAGCGGTCTGCCTCTTCTTTACTGTCAGGAGTTACTGATATTGAAAAGTTATTGCCCTGCTTAAAATCAGGTGCCCATTCACCACCAGTATCACTTCCCATCAATATTGTTTCCTGACTGATAGGCAATGAGATATGCAATATCTGATTTTCCATTTCTGCTGGTAAATCTGGCATACCTTCCTGTTTTGGCATATCTTTAAATCTGCCTACATAAGAAAACTCTCCACCAAAAACAGATTTGTAAAAGTTAAAAGCGGTTTCACAATTCCCTAAAAAGTTCAAATAGATGTTGATCGTTGTCATAAATCACTTCCTTTCTGTTTATGTTGAAAATATAGTAAAATCACAAGCTAAAACAAAATCTATTTTTATGTTTTCTCATCTATCACGTTTTTGTCCGGGTAATATATAGAAGGCTTGCTTTCGTACTTCAAACATCTACAATAATGCCACCCTTTCAGGGTTGTTATTGGTTATACCTTATCCGTGTAAATCCGTCCTATCCGTGGTTTACTAACTCTTTTTCCGTGGTTGGAAAAGATCGTTTTATCATGTCTCTTTCCTTTTCTCTGCGTTCTCTTTGTTAATTTTTTCAAAAAAAATAATCACTAAGGACTTACCTTGTCCAAACGCTGTGCTATCATATTACCAAAATTAATATCGGAGGTTAAAATGTCAGAAAATCATGACACACAGACTGACACCAACAGCTTTGAGGATAAAGATCCTTCCGGATTTTTTCACACCTTAAGACTGATTTTTGAAAATGCTACATCTCAGGATCGTAAAGAAGACATTCAAAAACAAGAAGACAAGGAGAATTAAAATGAAAAACACAAGCTTAATCTTAATCATGATCGTTACGCTGTTATTTACTGCCTGCACAAATGTTGTTCCAAACAGCTATGCCACATTTCAAACAGCCAAAAGCATTCAATTAGAAAAGAACAATTCACAAATCGAAGCTTCATTAAAAAATCTGAGTTATAAACAGTTTCAGGACTTATGTCTCAATCTGACAGTCCCTTCAGATTTACTCTACAAAATCGGAAACAATGACAAAATTGTATTTTGTTCTGAAGATATTACGGGTATTGATACCAATAGTTTCCGTCTTTTATTTGAAAATTCTATGATATCACATCTGCTTTCCAAAAATATCAATGTTTATGAAAGAAATCCCTATTCGCTCTACAATATTTTCAATGAAAAGAAAAATCTGGCGTTCAAATTCAACAAAATGGATAGTACTTTTGCCCTCAATAATAACTATCCGACAATAAATTCTGCAGATAAAATCCTTAGTTATTCTGTTTATAACAGTGGTCAGCTGACTCAAATCGAATCAGATGGAAATCATAAAAGGATCATGCACCTGGATTTACTGCTAAAACTAATCGATGTGAATAGCGGTCGTATTTTATATTGTAAAACAGTTGAAACGACAAATCAAAAAGTGCTCAGTGAATCTGAAATCCAGTTAGTCAATTCTTTGCAATTTTCCCAGGTCGAATTACCTTATCCATTTAAATCAGGGAAAAAAGAAGGCAGTCTGATCAAACTAAAGGATGATGATCAGAGAAATGAAATTGTTTCCAGTTTAAAAGAGGTACGATTGACACGAAAGTCGTTATTACAGATGACATGAATGAAGTTAAACATTCATTTACCATAC
>JAGOCT010000357.1 GCA_017998585.1 Candidatus Cloacimonadota bacterium
GATATATCTTCGGCTTTATCAAACTGAGATAGCTGGAAATTATTGGTTGGGAAAACACCATTTTCATTAATAATATTCACCAATACAGCAGTCCCGTATGTAGGCAAACCTTGTCCTGTCACCCCATTTTCTTTAATCTTTATCTGTAATTTTTTAACTAACTCTTTCAAACTATCATTATCTGCAATTTCAACTTTATGAGTGCCTTTCACCACAATTGCTTTGAGATTTTTTGATCCCATTACAGCACCAACTCCAGAACGTCCAGCTGCTCTGTCTATATCATTCATTATTGCGGCAATATTTGATAATCTCTCTCCTGCAGGTCCTATATTTAAAACCTTTACCTTATCTCCTTCAATTTCCTGAAGTTTTTGGGTACATTCTGTAGTTAACTTTCCCCACAAATGATCTGCCGGCTTTAATTCGACAATTTCATCTTTTATCGACAAATAGACAGGACTTTCTGATTTTCCTTCAAGGATAATCACATCATATCCGGCAAACTTTAACTCAGCACCCCATCTGCCACCTGAATTCGATGATGCAATTGTGCCTGTTAAAGGTGATTTTGTAATAACCATATAACGACCGCCAGTTGGCGTAAAAGTGCCAGTAAGAGGGCCAGTGGCAATCACAAGTTTGTTATCAGGACTAAGTGCATCAACCTCAGGAGCAACTTCATCAACATATAGTTTTGTCCCTAATCCTCTGCCACCAATAAATTTTTTTGCAATTTCTAAATCAAGTTTTTCCTTTTGAATTGTCTTTTCAGTTAAATTTACTCTGAGTATAACGCCATTATAACCAGCCATGACATCCTCCATTTCTTGTATTTTTAATTCGTATTATACAAGATACGTGCCATGTTTGTTATCTGATTTTTTTTCAATACGTTATGGATTTACCCCTATTTTTCTTGTTCTATTTTGATACATTTTTTTAAATTATATGTGTTAAAAAATATAACACCGTCCTATTTTCTAACACTTAATATCATATTCTTGCATTTTCCGATAAAGTGTATTTCTTGAAACACCCAGTATTTTAGCACTTTGCATGATATTTTGATTTGTTTTCTTTAATGTGTGAAGGATATGTTTACGTTCCATCTCATTTAAACTAGGAATATGCGCTTCATCTTCATTGATCTGATCCATTTTTGAACAATATTTATTAGAGATACTCTGGGGTAATTTTTCAGTATTGATAATCATTTCGATCAGATTTTCAAGTTCTCTGATATTTCCAGGCCAGGCGTATTCAATCATTTCTTTCATGTAGTATTCAGGAATTTTGATCTTACGTTTATTCAGTCGTTTGGAGATATTCATCATAAAATACTCAGTTAAAAGGGGTATATCTTCTTTTCTGTCTCTTAAGGGAGGGAGATTAACAGGCAAAACATTTAGGCGGTAAAAAAGGTCTTTTCTAAAATTTCCTTGATCGACTTCATCCTGAAGCATTCTGTTACTTGCTGCAATAATTCGGACATTTACAGGGATTTGAATGGAAGATCCTACTCGACATAAATATCCTTCCTCAATCACTCTCAATAGATTTGCCTGCATGTCAACAGGCATCTCACCTATTTCATCAAGGAAAATTGTACCTCCATCTGCTATCTCAAACTTACCAGGAGAACCATTTCTTTTTGCCCCAGTAAATGCGCCTTCCACATAGCCGAATAACTCACTCTCAATCAATGTTTTTGGAATAGCACCACAATTTATTGCGATAAAAGATTCCCCTGCTCTTTTACTGAAATTATGAATAGATTGTGCAATGATTTCCTTTCCTGTGCCACTTTCACCCGTTATAAGAACTGTTGATTTACTATCAGCAATCTTTTTTGTCATTTCAATTATTTCAAGCATTTTATCATTTTGCGTAATAATTTTTTCAAATGTATAAATTGCCTTGCTTCCCATAATTTTACTCGCAAGCTTTCTTACTTTTTTAACATCTTTGAATACAAAAGTGATTTCTTCAATCTGTTTTAACTGATTAAAGACTGGATATGCACTCAGGTTAAGCTGAAGTATGTTTTTATCCGCATTAACATAGACATCTTCATCCAGAAATGCTTTATTATCATTTAACTGATTAAGTACTTGATTCCAGCCATTAAACAAATCCCAAATCTTTTTATCATGGATTGTTTTTTTTTCAAATGCGAATAAATCCAGTAAATGCTTATTATACAAAAGGATGTTGCCAGATAAATCAGAAGTAACAATACCAGCGGGTATAGAGTGAAAGATATTCTCAATATTATTTTTTGCTTTGATCAATTGGTTTTGATATATATTTAGGCGATAAGTATTACTAAGCGCATTAGCAGCAGCTACGACCATTCCAAGCGTATGAGAATGTACAAAATCTGTATTTCCTGTCAGATCAAGCGTTCCCAACAGTTCCCCTTCAGCTCCGAAGATAGGCGCACAAGAGCATGTCCAGCGATGGTATGCTCTTATAAAGTGATCTTCTGCGACTAATTGCATTGGGACTTTTTCAAATACCACCGTTCCCATCGCATTGGTGCCTATATCTTTCTCATTCATGGATGCGCCAGGTATCATTTTTAATTCTGAAACTTCTCTTAGCACTTTATCATTACCATATACTCTTAGAATATAGCCTTCATGATCAGTCAATATGGTTAAAAAATCTGAATCTTGAACAAAATCATTTAGCTGAATCATGAAGGGGTCAGCAATCCTGATTAATTCTTTGTTCCTGAACATGAGGCTTTCAAGGGCATTGCCAGTTAAAATCACACGACTGAAAATCATGTCAGAATCAAGTTGAAAATCCTTACATCTTTGATGAGACAATAGAATCTTTTCTTTGAAGTTTTTGTTCAGATCGTTTTTCATAATCTCCCCATTTTTACTTAGTTAAAGACAATCCCTAGACAAGAATAAAGCAGTTTGTTGAGCTATGCTAAATAAGTTGCTAAGCGCATACTTACAGAAAGCAAAACCAAAACAAACTGCTTGCCTTTTTTTAGAAAAATCATTTTTTCACATTAAAAATGATAGTCGTGGTTACTTAAGTATAATCAATTTGTCTGTTTTTTCTGTTTTTTTAGAGTTTGACACTTGTTTAGCAGTAATTTTATAGAAATAGGTATTGTTAGCAAGTCTGTCTCCTTCTTCATCTCTACCGTCCCAGAAAATCTGATTATATCCACTGCTACACAATCCTGC
>JAGOCT010000358.1 GCA_017998585.1 Candidatus Cloacimonadota bacterium
GGATAATTGCAGTATTTGTCATTTTGCCGTTGATTGTAATTCGGGCTTTATTCAAAAAAGTAATCACATCCCATTCTTTAATCTCTTTTTCCATTGATTTATGTTTCGTAAGATATCGTTCCCTTGCCAGTTTAACAGCTTCCTCATCAAGATCATCAATAGTTGCCTTTTCGCAAATGAGAGAGCTCCAATCTGAATTAAAGTGCTGAGAACGGATTCTTTCTATTTCATCTAATTTTAATCCGACTAAGCTTTCCCCGTCACGGCCATAATAATGCCCTTTCCATGCAACCGGAATGCCTTGAGGTGCTGGTGGTATTTGGAATAAGATAATTCTTTTATTATGAACAGAGATCTCATGTATTTCGGTAAAAGTCATTTTATTGGAGGTATATTCAGCAATTTCATATTTTAATTGATGGAGGTTTTCAGAGTTATTTCGGAAATTCGTACCTACAATTTCTTTCATTTTTTCGGAGTAACCAAAAATCAACCATGCGAAATCTTTGTTACTGAGATTTGCCTCATTCGATAAGGCTGAAAAATATCTTCCCAGATCATCAAAATCAAAGTTATTTTTTGCTTCTTTTAACTCTAACCACCCGTATTCTTTACGAGGCAGGCTTATAAGATAATCAAATATTTTCTTTAAATCATCCATACCACAACCTTAAAATTATCAACAAAGAACAACAATAAAACTTCTGGTGTCCAATGTAGAAAATGTGAAATGTTTTGTAAATCTTTTTTTTCATTATATTGTATTGATTGCTTTCCGTATTTCTAATTTTGGCATATTCATTTTACCTAGGTTTCTTTCAAAGCGTTAACACTCCAATACCCGCCTTTTTTGGCACCTTGTCTGACAATCAGATTAACGTTTTTCATTTTCTGCAAAATTCTCTTGATTGTAGCCTTGCTAACCTGAATTTGTTCTGCTAATTTTTCGTACGATGCATTAGGGTCATTTTTTATAATATCAATGATTTTTATCTTAAGGTCTGTCTTCCTAGGGTCATTTTTAGGGTCATCCAGAGTGTTTTTAAGGTCATTCTTAATTATTGAGTCTTTTACCGGATAAAGTATTGTCTTCAAATAATCATCAGTCACCTCAAAAACCGGTTCTGAATGATTAAAAGAACGCATGGCGGGAATCACTTTGACCCGGATTCCCATTCTTCTGGCATCTATACATTGATTATTTCGAAACACACCATTCTCTTTTCTCTCTAACTTCATACTTTCCAAATACCTAAATCATTGTTTCAGTTCATTTTGACATTATACAATATCAGAAAACCAAAATACTCATAACCTTTTTAACTAATCAGTACAAAATTAGATTATTTTACAAAAACCGTCAAGCTTTTTCTCAAACATTCGTGATTTTGATATGAAATCTTTGGAGAAAAGCCCTACTCTTTTATCTTACAATTTAGTTAACAGTTCTATTCTTTATATTTTTCTACTGATATTTATTGTCAGATACTATTCCTAGGCTTTTGATTTTACTGTTGCCAGATTGTTGCCTTGAATATTTATCGTATTCTTATCTATTTATTTTTCAGTTTTTTAGCTATTCTCCCCCGCTCCTCTACATTAAGGGTAACAGTCAATTGCTTCAGGAAAAGTCACTGGCTATTGTCGGTTCAAGAAATGCAACGGAGACTTCTCTGTTTTTTACAGATCAGATTGCCATGAAAGCAGCTCTTGAAAATACGGTTGTGGTCAGCGGTTTTGCAAAAGGTGTTGACAAGCAGGCTTTAGATTCCTCTATTAAGTACAATGCGAATAGCATCATCGTCTTACCTCAGGGAATCATGACATTTATTTCAGGTTATAAAACTTATTACAAACAGATCGTTGAAGGTTCCGTTCTTTTATTAAGCTCTTTTTTCCCTAAAGCCCCTTGGAAAGTTGAGCTCGCTATGGCGAGGAATCCTATTATTTACGGACTGGCAAAGGATATATATGTCGCAGAGTCTTCCGATAAAGGCGGTACCTGGTCAGGTGTAATTGATGGCCTTAGAAAAAACAGAACTATCTATGTCCGTAAACCGGCAGATGATGAAACTAATGCTAATGAGTTACTGATTCAAAAAGGGGCAATCCCTGTTAATTCAGAAGGGATTCCAGTTTTATCTAAATCGTTATCTGCTGATTACGAATCCAAGGATAATACCAGTGAAACAATAAAAATTGATATCCCCTCAATTCAAAATGGAATTATTGACTTGTTAAAGACAGGTGAATTCACTGTAGTACAAATTAAGAATATTTTAGATTTATCCTGGGATGAAGAAACGATTAGCCAGTTTCTGAAGACTTATCGAGGTGTTAGCATCACAAATAAAAGACCTCTAAAGTTTACAATATCAAACAATACAAATTACCAGACAACCATTTTTGATATTGAACAGGAATAAGTTTCAGTTATCTCATAATAATATTTTTCAACAGATTTTATACAAATCATTAATTCAAATGAGAACAGCAGTACTTACTTTTTAAAATTTTCATTCCGTTTATTTCTGAAAAATGTTTTAAGAATATCAGAACATTCAGATTCCAGTACACCAGAAATCAAAACAGGTTCATGATTGAAACGCTGATCTTTCAGAACATTATATATTGAACCGCAGGCACCCGCTTTTTTATCTTTTGCACCATAAACAACAGTACCGATCCTTGATAATATAATTAGTCCGGCACACATCATACAAGGTTCCAGTGTTACGTACAAGGTATAATCATAGAAATACTTATCTTTAGAAAGAACTGCTTCAATCACATTTTTTTCTGCATGCGCCAGCGGATTTTGTCTATGTCTTGTTAAATTATGAGAATAAGCGATTAACGACTGATTCTGAACAAGGATTGCGCCAACAGGTATCTCATCTTCCATAAACGCTTTTTTTGCTTCATCAAGGGCAATTCCCATCCAATATTCATGTGTGTTCATTAGCAGAAATTTCTATTCATCATATTCTTCGTAATCATCCTCATCATCATAAGGCCCCAACACTTCTACATCTGCAGCATTGGCTGTTACAGACACAGCATTTCGCATGGCTTTTACCTGCAGTATCACTTTTTCCAGATTGTTGGCATTTTCAACAATACCTTCTTCACCAGCTAAGGGTCCTGATTTAAAATGTACGCGCATTCCTTTTTCAAGATATTCATGAG
>JAGOCT010000359.1 GCA_017998585.1 Candidatus Cloacimonadota bacterium
TGATTATGCTCTCATCTCTGTGTGAAGGAGATCGCTTTAATATGATTGCTTTTGGTAATGAGTATAAGCTTTTTTCTGATCGAATGGAAAAATATGAAGATGGCGTTCTTCATCTGGCAAGAAAATGGGTTGAATCTTTAGATGCAGATATGGGCGGAACTGAAATACTGGGTCCGATTAAGGCGGTGTACGAGTTGCCGTTAGATGAAAAGGGATGTGATGTCATCTTGCTGACTGACGGTGCCGTTGGTAATCATTCAGAAATTATCAATTTTGTAAAGAATGGAGATATTGATATCAATCGAATTCCTGCTCGTCAGATTTTATTCGGTTATGTACATGAAAAAATCATCCCAAAAAAGAGACCGCACAAAATCCTTCGATTTTTCACACTTGGAGTGGGATATGGTGCAGATGAAAACCTGTTGCGTTCTCTGGCTGAAATAAATGGCGGGGCTATGAAAAATATTCATCCCTCAGAAAAGATTGAACCTGCTGTTTTAAGCCTTTTTAAAAAGACTTTTGTAGAAAGCATCAAAGAAGCAAAGGTGCAATGGAATGATCAATTCTCTGAAAATATTAGCCAATTAAAAAGTGGACTTTCAAAAGGACAAAATTTTGTGCATTTCTGTCACTTAAAAGAGATTCCAACGGATGAAGTCAAATTATTACTGACTTATTCTGATGATACGACAGACACTTATACTGCTCATATCAAAACTATTGAAGAAGATATAGAATCTGGTCTGGCACAACTTTATGCCAAATATACGATTGAAGAAAAAGGGAGGTTGTTAAGACCAGCACAAAAAATTAAATTAGGTAAAATGGCATTACTGGCAGAACAATATGGAATTCTGAGTAAATATACCAGCTTTGTTTTGACAGATCCGGTTTTAGATAAAAAATATACTTCCTATGAATACAGACGAATTCCTTCTCAGATGTTGTATGGGATGGAACCACAATTTTGTGCAGTTTATCCAGGAGATTTTTTCAAGTGTATGGAATTCAATTCATTATCAAAAACCATGAATCCCTTAACCTCTCATAATCAACATCACCCTATATCTTTTATGAAGAGTGATATGGTAAAAGATAATAATTTCTCTTATACTGAAGATGAGGAAAATACTCATCAGAAAAGAAAAAATCAAAATAATGTGTTGCTTCATGTGATTACTTTGCAGAAAGCCTCTGGTTACTGGGAGAATTCACCAGAGTTGCAGGACTTGAAATTTTTAGATAAAGAGCTGATTCATAAAATCACAGAAATGCTTATTCAGGAATGTCATGTGAGCAAGAAAATAGCAGGAAATGTCGCTATCAGTCTGTTTATGCTTAATCTGTTTGAACATCGTTTTGCCAGCAAGAAAAATGAATGGGAACATGTCGGTAAAAAATGTAAGAATTGGCTGAAGAAAAACGGAATCAACGAAGATATCATACAGGATGTCTATCAGATGATTTAAACGAAGACTCATAATCATATCAAGAGCTGTAAAAGGGTCATTCGCCACGAAAAGTGAAATGATTGGATTGCCAGGTGAATATATAAAGACCCTTTTATGGTTTTTCTTAGAATTCATAAGTCTGTTAAAAAAGATCATGAACCACAAAATACACAAAACCCACGAAAAGGAAGGCATAAAAATACGGTTTTTAAATGCTTTTCAGGATTATTTGTATATTGCTTGACCCTGATATTTGTAGTTCATACTTAATACAGATTTTTATAGCAAACTTAAGTTAAACTCTTGGATATTATTAAAGGATTGTAACTACTCAGGTTTATTTACTAAAAGTTTCTGGCTTGCAGATAAATCAGAATCTGTCGATTACTATCATCTCCGGCAGACCTTAAATCAACGAAACGCTTGTCATTCTGAGCTTGCGCTATTGCGAAGCACTGAGTGGAACGCAGTGTAGCAAAGAACAAACTCCTGGATGAACTACTTTCATCAAGAACTTTACTGTTGCCATAATCAGATTTTATTATAGATGCATGAAGCTGTATAGGGGTTCCTTCGCTTCTCTCAGGATGACAGGTTTTTGGTGATTGTATGTTTGTCGGAGAAAATTGTTTACCGTATTTATACTGAAAATTGATTTACCTGAGTAGTTACAAAGGATTTATAAATACAGCTAAATGAAAAAATATGAAAAGAATTCGTTCAAAAAGACAGTAATACGCTTTTTTGTCCGGGTAATATATAGAGGGATTATCATTCGTTGTGTTGCATGTAAAGGTCATCTGTCTTAAGAAACTATGCAAAAAGGCAGGATATATTCGGCCGCACCTACGGCGCTTGATTTGTAATCCAAAATATACCCGTGGTTTCACCACGGGCTAGGATTCTTTCGTTCCTTCGGAACTCTTGTTTTTGCATTCGGCCACTCTTGCCGAACACTTTGTTTTCCTCTGCGTTCTCTGAGTCTCTTTGTTTTAAAAACACCGGTTTAAAAACTTTTTTAAAAAAATTGAAAAAATAATTTGCTTTTTCTTTGAATCTGTTTTATAATGTTAGTACTTAAGAATATTGTTCTGAAATAGTTTTGAAGGGTAAGGATCAGACTTGATTTGATCAGTTGTTTTGTCGGAGTGGGCAAGGCCATAAAAATACAGACGCATACTTTATGAGGGATGGCTTCCGAAGATTACCTGCATGTTGTGTTGATCTTTGACAGGTACATAGTGTGGTATTGTGTCATAAAATTTACTATCATTTAGCAGGTGTAAACTAATGAAAAATTATGAGTTTACTAAAAGTGTTGCGACTACGGAAAACACGAAAATTACGGAAAAAGTATTCAGAAAATGAAGAGAGCAGGGATTATTTTTATACTCACTATTTTCTGGTATTGTATTCGAACATTGGGTTTGTATCTTAGATTTTTAAATCGTATTAGAAAACAAACATCAGCTTAGGCAATTGTAGGACAAGCTACCAGCTTGTTTAAAAAAGCAGTATATCTTACAAATCGTATTAGAAAACAAACATCAGCTTAGGCAATTGTAGGACAAGCTACCAGCTTGTTAAAAAACAGTATATCTTTTAAATCGTATTAGAAAACAAACATCACCTTAGGCAATTGTAGGACAAGCTACCAGCTTGTTTAAAAAAGCAGTATATCTTACAAATCGTATTAGAAAACAAACATCACCTTAGGAGGGAAGATGGA
>JAGOCT010000360.1 GCA_017998585.1 Candidatus Cloacimonadota bacterium
TTATAAGTGTTTTGATCATTCTGACAAACTAATACGTGTGAAGGAGAAGTTGCCTGAGCATATTCTTCTACATGCCATAAGTCGCCACCAAGCGGAACCATTGAAGTGTATGTCATATTTTGTTCGTTACCATCGTTGAAGTCATGGTTAAAGTCACCTAAAACAATGTTGTCAACTAACATACCAAACATAGTAGCTTCATCAGCAGTACAGTAAGCACCATCAGAAGCAAATGCAAAACGAATTTTTACGTTTTGACCAGCATACTGAGACATATTAACGCTTGCATCTACCCAACCGTTTGAGCTTCCGCCCCAACCAGCTACGCCAGCACCTTCACCGTGAATAAAACCAAATGAATATAATGAAGTTACATTATAAGCTGGAGCTGTTGGTGTTAAAACTGTCCATGTTGCACCGTTATCGGTTGAAACACGTACGTTACATCCGTCCCATCCAGTATAAGGAGCAGTAGCCCCAGCAGGAGATTCGACATTGTAATTTACTTTAAAAGTAAGAGTCGCATTGGTTGCAGGAACAAGAATAGATGGAGTATCTAATGCAAGATATACATCATTTTGATATCCACCATTGGTACCTAAATCCATATCACCCATAAACCAGCTGTAACCAGTTGTTTGATATACTAATGGGTTGTTGTTCTGTAAATGCCACATATGAGGTGCTTCACCACCATCATAATGATTCCAGGTCAAAGTACTTTCAAAGTCTTCCGTAAAGAAAGGTGCTTCAGTACGATTGGCTTTAGCTTTTGGACTTGCTAATCTTTTGCTGATTTCAAACTGTTCAGCAAACACGAAACTAACAAGTAAAAGACTAATTGTAACAAGAAGTATAAGTTTCTTCATGTTTCTCTCCTTTTATTTTTTGGATATTAATCGATTAAAATCCTCATTCTCATAGGATTTGTCAATCTTTTTTTCATTTTTTTCAAAATTAAGCGTTTTCATCTTCCTTTTTTACAAAGTGAATAAAAAATGACGCTGTCTCATGGTCTATCCGAAATGGCTTTCCATTCTTTGCATGAACCACTTTTACCTGTACCTGATTACAAAGCTGTCCTTTTGAATCATACATTTTTTGTACCCAGGTTGATCCAAGCCGATTGGCAGTACTCATCCATGATTTGATACAAACCGTGTCTTCCAGAAACACACCTGCTTTATAATCAATCTCAATACGCGCTATATATAAATGGACACCCATCTCGTTAAACTTTTTGATTGGAAAATTCATATCGGTCAAAGCATCTGACCTGGCTGATTCATAAAATTGTAAATAATTTGAATTATTCAAATGACCGTATATGTCGCATTCATATCCGTAAATTTTTCTTTCTTTTATAAACACCATATCCGCTCCTTGTGAATAAATTCTCACTCAGGGACTTCGTGTCAAGCGAAAAGTTTAATCATCTTGATTTTAGCTCTATTTTCATATCATCAGTTGCATAGAATTCTTAAAACCACTTTTTGTGAAAGTATTTTGATGTTATAAGTATATCTGATTCATATAGTATCAGTTATGATTTATCATTGTCTCAACGCATATTTTTTTTGCCTGTTTTACTCTAAAATCTGTTCTTATCAAGCGTTCATCAAAGTGTTTTCAATCTTCATTTAGCCAGTATTGATATATTTAAATCTGTCCTCTATCTCAAAATGATATAATTTTACACGTTTAAAATTGCAAAGCATTTTAAAACAACATGCTTGCTCTGACTCTTCATCCGTTTTATGATTCAAACAATACATACGATTAACTCTTTTGAGCAATTTTAGCATTATACATTTGTACACACTCAAGCCCATTAACATTGCTTTCAACGTATGGTTCAAATGATTCTCTCCCATTTCATGCAGAGAAAATCGCTTGATTAACCGATGAATGATCTTTAGAAATATACTATAAGCACTAATCCCCCTTTTTCTCAAGCCGGGATAAGTTACTTTATATCGTTTGGCATATTCAGCCATATCCTTTTTAAATTTCTGACTTTGTTCTGCCCATAACTTCAAACTAATTTGATTGATTGCCTGTATCTTGAGATGTTGTGTCTGGCAGACAAAAACCGGTTTCTTTTTAAGGATGCAAATCTTCCCCTGATTGTACCATGCCAGATAACAATCACCAGCTCTTTTGGGATAATCATGTGCTTTCTTTTTAAAATATACTCTCATCAATTCATCCTCTCCTGATAATAATCTATTCTATTTTCATGCAAAAGCAAATATTTTCTCTTTTTATTATCTTTTCAAGCTTGGAGAAACCTAATAATTTATTTAAGATTTATAGGATATCAGTCCTGTGGTCTTCAAGGCGATTATCACGCGAAGAAACTTAGAGAGCGGAGAATGTTATGTCATCAAAATAAAAAGCATTAGCCTTGTAGCCTTCGTAAAATTCCGTGTTTTCTGTGCCTTTCGTGCTTGTAGAAAAAAACTTCTTTGTCTGTTCAGGTATTGACTACATTGTCAGAGACAAGGAGTTCTAAAGGAGATTGTTCTTTGCTTCACTACGTTCCGCTCATCGCTTCGCGATTACACAGGCTCAGAATAATACATTTTTGGTCTGTTAATTGCGTTTGAGACTTCATTATTTTTGATATCTTTCGACGTATAATCCTTTTAAACAATCTCTTTTTTTTAAACCAATTGATTTTTTTAGAAATTAAAAAAAATATGGTAAAAGGACAAAATCCGCATTTCTGTCCGGGTAATATATATGAGTTCACTATAAAAAGCACAAGAACCACGAAAAATACAAAAAACACGAAAACAAAGGCTTAAAAATGGTATTTTAAACTACTTTCCTGGATTTTTTATATATTTTCATCTTAAAATTATTCTTTTTTTTCATATTATGGAGTTATTATAGCAGACTCATATATAGAGGATCTCTTTTATGATGGTGAGTTATTTTCTCTTATGGATGTTGGCGACAATAGAATAAAGACCAAACCGGACATCAATCATAAAAGCCTTGATGTCTGATGACTTGATATAACGATAAAATAGAAGAAGCCTGCAAATGCAGGCTTCTTATTTCGTGATTGAGTCATTTCAACTCAAACAATTTATTTCATCATCAGCATTTTTCTGGTGACTCTTCCATGATTGGTTTGAATATGGTAGAAATATA
>JAGOCT010000361.1 GCA_017998585.1 Candidatus Cloacimonadota bacterium
ACAAAACAGTATGATGGCTTACAGGAATTATATACACGGTACGAAAAAGAAGGCTTTGTAGTTCTTGGTTTTCCTGCCAACAATTTCTTAAATCAGGAACCAGGCGAAAACAAAGAGATAGAAAACTTTTGCCGTTTGAATTACGGTGTTTCCTTCCCAATGTTTGAGAAGATTTCCGTTGCCGGTAAATCAATCCACCCACTCTATCAGTACCTTACAGACAAAAAAACGAATCCGGCTTTTGGTGGTAAAATCAGTTGGAATTTCAATAAATTTCTCATTTCGCGAGAAGGGAAAATACTCAATCGATTTGGTTCTACCACCACACCTTTAGACAATGCAGTTATCACTTCGATTGAAAAAGCGCTAAAAGAATGAATTTCTCTCTAGATGATAAGTTTTGCCTTTGTCAGGATTGAGAGAAAGATTATCTTGCCTATTATCAGACTCCATCCCTTATAACTTTGCATTTTAAGAAGTTAATCGTTTCAACCCATATTAAAAAGGTGCAGTAAATACTGCACCTTTTTGTTTGACTGGAATGCTTTCTGAGCCGATGAACTGAAAGAAGGCCTGACACCTAACCGACGGGAAGTCAATCTGAGGTCAAGTGCGTAATTGGTAACAATAGGGTCTGAAGTAAGACACAGGAAGAATAGGGAACATAGCGAAAGCATAGCGCTTTCTTGTCATACATGGATTGCCATTTGTGTGGATATGGATTTAGTCAATTAAGCAACCAACTCTAAAGATGCGTTCTATGAAGTGAACAAAGTCAGTGGACAGTACTTGATGTTATATTGCCAGTATATTAGTCTTGGGAATATGAAGTATCAATTAATCAAATTGGATTAACCAAGTGGTATAAATGAATCTTTTACTCACAAAATTACAATTAAACATTATAAATCTGCCATGTTTGTTTTAATACCTGAACCTAAAAAAGTAACTTTTTTATGACTCTATTCTCTATTCACTCCTTTTCCTTTCCTTATCCTTTCCTTATCAGAAACTTAATACATATAATACAAAAAAATAGATTTCAGCTCTGATTCCTCATTGCTTTATGTTTCGAATCTGATCATGGAGACTTAACTTAAGTTTACAATGAATTTGATAAAGCTGTGAGATCATATCAGCTGGATAATGTCTGGCGATACCAGACAATACTCTAGTGTTAGACTTGGATTGTTCCGCTCCTATGGAGCGGGAAGGGTGGGTGATTCTCAAACCGCACGGTTAAAACCATGGGCTATCCATATTTAGCCCTTTCAGGGCTTTTTATGTCAAGGGGTTCCAGCGTTTCGTTCAGGATGACAAGGTTTTTGGCACTTTTAGGTCTGCCGGAGAATTAGGATTTCAACCGTGGATAAAATGCTTTTCACTTTACTGCTTGACAAAGTAACTGCATTATGCAAAATATGTTAAAAAGGAGTGGATGATGGCTAAGATAAAGAGAATCCCTTACGGAAAATCAGACTTTGAATATGTGAATTTTCATAATGATTACTATGTAGATAAAACGATGTATATTCCTGAGCTGGAAAAAACCCCTTATATATTTCTGATTCGTCCGCGCCGATTTGGTAAATCATTACTGGTTTCCACACTTCAAAGCTATTATGATATCAAAAAGAAAGACCGATTTGCAGAATTTTATCATGATACATGGATTCTTGAACATCCAACCGAAGAAAGAGCGAAGTATATGGTGCTTTACTTTAACTTTTCTGCTATCTTGAAAGAAAAAGAGAAGATTCAGGAAGATTTTAATCGGTATTGTAACAAAGTGATAGAGGCGTTTCTAGAAACTTATAGAGACTTACTCACTGATGACTTGATACAAAAAACAAAAGAAGATAAGTCTGCTCATGAAAAATTACATACACTTTCTATTGAGTTACTTAAAAGTAATCATAAAATATACCTGCTAATCGATGAATACGATAACTTTACGAATACCTTGTTGACTGATTTTGGTGAACAGGAATATAAGAAAATCACCAGACAGGCTGGTTATTTTAAGCAGTTCTTTACCAATCTTAAAATGCTGACTTCCGGATCAGGTTCTGGTCTGGCAAGGCTTTTTATTACCGGTGTCTCTCCTGTTACAATGGATGATGTCACCAGTGGCTTTAATATTGGAAACAATATGACAAATTCTGTTGCGTTTAACTCAATACTTGGCTTTACAGAAAAGGATGTCAATGAAATATTGGACTACTATATTTCAGTTGGAGAGCTTAAAATTGATAAAACAGAAGCCTTGAGTGTGATGAAAAAATGGTATGATCATTATCAATTTTCAAAATCAGTGAAAGAATCTGTGTTTAATTCAGATGCGGTCTTGTATTTTATAAAAGAAGCGATTGATGTTCAGAATATCCCCACAAACTTGATTGATGACAATCTTCGTATGGATTATGGCAAACTCAGATATCTGATTATCATGGATAAAAAGCTGAATGGCAACTTTGAGAGTCTTTCCAAAATTGCTGATGATGGCGGGATTGCATCTGATATTGTGAGCAGTTTTCCTTTTGACCGGATTACTGATCCGGATAATTTTATCTCTTTGCTCTACTATTTTGGTTTACTGACCCATTCCGGCAGAACCATCAAGGGCAGACCCTGGCTGGTAATCCCCAATGAAAGTATTCGCCGAATGATCTTTGAATATATCAGAGAATCGGTCTATTATGCTTATCATTTCTCGTTCGATATTCTGAAACTCAAGGATAATTTGGCAGATATGGCATATACCGGAGAATTCAAACCCGTCTTTTACTTTATTGAATCGCTCATCAAGGCGCAGACCAAACTCAGAGATTATATGGACAATGAAAAGGTCGTCAAAGCCTTTTATCTGGCATATATGAATATCTATGACTACTACATCGCAGCCTCCGAAGAAGAGATGAATAAAGGTTATGCTGACATGATACTCAAACCTTTTGTTACCCGATATCCGGATATGGAATATGCCTGGCTGATTGAATTTAAGCATATTCCACGCAGTGTTAAAGATAAAGAACTGGAAAAAGATGTCGCTATAAAGATTGCAGATGCTGAAAAACAACTGAGTCAGTATGCCAATGACGACTTCGCCTGCAAGATGCTGGCACTGCCACCTTATGGGTCGATCAAACTCAAAAAAGT
>JAGOCT010000363.1 GCA_017998585.1 Candidatus Cloacimonadota bacterium
CGGCATAAGCCTGCTCCAGCTCATCATCATCAGGGAATCCAACCCCGGCATTTTTAAGAAAAGAATACAGCCACCGGTACTGTATCATCTTATCTAAATATGCAATCATCTCTTTTTTATTACGAATACCAAGTCGCTTGAGATAGGAGACGATCATCTGATCCTGATGATTTGACATCAGTTTTTCAAATACTTTTTCATATATCACTTCCGGATTTGTTTCCTGAGTCTGATAACTGCTGATATTCATCAGAGGGGCAATCATGGTTTTAAATACCGTACTGATAAAACTGTCTATTGTTGATATTTTGATTTGATCTTTCGCAATCAGCATCTGATAATGGATCTTTTTCAGATAGTCAAAATGGGAATCTGTCAGTTTAATGCCGGCCAGATTCTCCAGATACTGGATTTTATCGATCTTTTGATGAGTCAGAATCTCTTCCAGTCTTTCAAATACCGCATCCCGGATCTCTGCAGTTGCTTTTCGGGTAAAAGTAATCACTAATATATTTTTAAAAGAGAATTCAGGGTCATATTGATGTTTTAAGATAATATTCAGGTATTCCATAGATAAACGATAGGTTTTTCCGGTACCGGCACTGGCTTTTATCAGTTTTTTAATCATATTTTATCTCCTTTTGTAACGCAAGCTACCAGCTTATGAAGTTCATGGCAAGCAAGGTTGCTTACCTTACACACAGATCATGATTGTTTCTTCTCTTCCACCATCTGAATAAATTGATCCTGTCTGCTGACAGCTGAATACTGATCATAAGAGTCCGGCTTTGCAGAAGGATAACAGCCCTCTTTAAACAAAAGCTGAACAGTCTCACGAATTTTATCAAATAGTTTGGCATTTTTCAAGATAAGATTTTCTTCTGAATCAGTTTTATCTGCATTTGAAGCAAAATCCTTCACCATATTGAATATTTTTACGATCAGACACTGCCAGTCATCAGGCTTGTATGCAGACCACAGATACCTGTAAAAATCAAGTTGATCCTTGGAACCTGCACCCGTTTTTACATCTATCAGTGAAAATCCTTCGTTATTTCTGATCAGCAAATCAACCCGACCATTCAAATCGACTGTCAGATTATCATCCAAAGTAATAAGCCGGTTAAAATCTTTTTCAGAATATACCGTATCACAATTCTCTGTCATAAAAATACTATATAAAAACCGATATATATTACGAATCAGGGTTTCTTTTAAAAAGTATTTAAAGAATTGACCATCAAAATTGTGGGCACTTTTATAATAGTAACGATTATTCAATTCATCATCGAATCGTTTTCTTATCTCAGAAACAAGTTTATTCTCATCCTGTATTTCTTTATAAACCTTCTGCTTTATCAGTTTTTCGATCACAGTATGAACAATATTGCCCAATGTTTGATAACTCAGATACGGTTTTTCTATTTCTTTAAAGACTAAAAAATTTCTATAAAAGTCCAGATACCAGTTAAAACGGTTTTTATATAAGCCTGACCAGGAATAGTAGTTCAATCTTAATGTATGATGCGCATCTTCAGCCTCATCACAGTTAACAAAGGGGATTCTGTAAAATTCCGGATTCTTCAGTACAGACTTATCATTCTGTATAAGGCTTTCTTTTTGAGTAATCATCGAGTCAAAGTAATCCTGATAAGCAATATCATCCAGCAATACAGGTTTCAGATCTGGAATCAAAAATCGTAATTCTTCAATAAATGAACTTCTCTGAATGTTGTCATCCTGATTATCATAATAGAAAAGACTTACAGTGTTGTTATTGTTTAACAGTTTGTAAAAACAATATTTTTCAAGTGCTCTGATATCATCCCATGTTTTCAGTTTTAGTACTTTTCGTTGTTGTTCTGTCAGCAGAAAAGCAGTTTTACGAACAGAAGGCAAGACACCTTCCTGAAGATTTAAAACAGCTATATTCTCTCCCTGGACTTGTGAGCTTTCTTCAAAATCATGGATACTGATTCGTTTTTCTTCACTGGCTTTCTGTTTCACTTTGTAAGACTTTCCTCTCAAAAATTCAACTATGAAAGAAAGTTTTGCATCTACACTATTAAATATCTCATCCGGATTTTCTGGGATACCCAACTGACTGATACTTTTCAGATTGACAAGCGCAGTCAGTAAAACATCAAATTCATCACTACTATCAAGCAGCTCTTTGATTTCCGGCTGACTCTCTGTATCTGGTTGATGTCGATACAGTAAACGATTTAAATGGTTTTCCTGCCAGTTTAGAAGATGTTCTATAATTTCATTGATTGTCGAGAATTCAGCAAATCTTTTAATGACATTCAATGCCTGACTGATCAGATCAGCCACAGGCGTGTAATAGTCTTTTTGACTCAGAGCACTGGTAAATTCACCCTCTGTATCAAAATAAAACCAGCCCTCAGCATTCAGATTATAAAAACACCGACTCATTCTTCGTATAATAATTTGATCATCAAAACAGCCCATATATTGAAGCACATCCGGATTCATCAGCCAGTGAAACAAATAATAAATGGGGATGAGTTTTTTACCATTGTCTGTATCTTCAGTAATTTCTCTCAGCATCATAGACATCTGGTCTAAAAATCGGTAAACGGCTGTATGGTTTAATTCAACAGCAGAATTTACCTCAAAATATTCCGGATTCAATTGCTGGTAAAATGACTGATTTCTGATATCAAAGTCTATCAAACAAGAGATTTTCTTATCTGATACTTGGTTGAGCAATTGACGTTGCATCCCGAAAACATTTTTACTTTGGAACAATCTTATTTCAGGCTTATTATCAGAAAGAAGTTTTTCTGCTTCAATTGCCTTAATCTTCATATCTTCTGAATCAAACAGCTCAGAATTTCCCTGAATATACAGTATAACAGGAATATTTTCTGCTTCAAGCTTTTGGATTATCTTTCGGTCTATTTCTTCAAAATCGTATAAATCAAAATAAATGATCTGCTGACACAGTTTCACCATCTGGAAATCAAGCATATCATAAGTCATAAAAACAGGATCAGTGTATGATTTCTGATTGAGATAAGTACGATAAGCATCATATATTTCTGCCAGATCATCCATCATTTCTCCCTGCCAATCCTTTATTCCGGCTTCATCCTGCAGTTTTTCTTTCAGTTGATCAATAGATAGAC
>JAGOCT010000362.1 GCA_017998585.1 Candidatus Cloacimonadota bacterium
TTTAAATGCACTGTATGCCAATCTGTTAAGCGGATTATGCAACCTGTCTGAACTTCATCATCATTTTGATTTATCTCATCAGATAGAGGATATTCTTGGGGTGAAGATCAAAACAGCGACTGTTACAGATATCCCTGGGTTTGTCTGGAGTTTGTTACCAGCCATGGCGCAAAATGGGGTCAGATACTTTTCGATTGCCCCCAATAATGGTGATCGGGTTGGATATATCTACGAAGGTTTGGGTGATAAACCCTTTTGGTGGGTATCTCCATCTGGAACTGAAAAAGTGCTGACATGGGTTACCGGTTCGGGTTATTCTCTGTTTCATAAAGAAAAAATCACAGAAAACGGCGTCAGACAACTGATCAAATATTTGTCAGAACTGGAAACAAAGCAGTATCCATACGAAATCTGCGGAGTTCCCTACACAATAGGCGGTGATAACGGAGGACCGGACAGTCAATTGTCAGACTTTGTCAAAAACTGGAATGAGACTTATGCTTCACCTCACCTGATCATTTCCACACATGAAGCATTATTCTCTGAGTTTGAAAAAAGATATGGAGAACTTTTACCTGAGATAAAAGGGGATATGACCCCTTACTGGGAAGACGGCGCAATGTCATCAGCCACTGAAACCGTTATGAGCAGACGAAGCGCTGATTATTTGGTCTCTTATGAAAATTTCTCTGCCTTATATCTTGATCAGGATCATTCTGAGTTGGTTAAAGAAGCCTGGAAAAACATTGTACTCTGGGATGAACATACCTGGGGTGCCTGGAATAGTGTCAGCCACCCTGATTTGTCATTTGTGAAAAAACAATGGCAGAAGAAGCAATCCTTTGCTTTGAACAGCCGGCAGATCTGCCAGGATTTACAAAAAAAACTTTTTTCAGAAGCATCTAATGAACTCTATCTGTTTAACCTGATGCCTTTTCCGCTTACCTTACTTTGTAAAATGCCGGAGTATGCTTCAGAAAAGCAAATTTTTGATGAAGAGAATCGTCTTTTAACCAGTATGCAAATCAATCAGCAATGCTTTGTTCCTATTCATTTTAGTAAAGGTTTTTCAGTTCAGAAAATCACAATAGATGAGCATCATGTGAAAAGGCAAAAAGAAATGACTCTGACTGATAATCGCTATGAGAATCGCTTTTTTGATATTGTTTTTGATTCCGACAGCGCATCAATCATCAGTCTTTACGATAAAATCAGTCAAAAACAGCTCATCTCAAAAGACAAAGCACTAGCTGAGTTAATCTATATCCGAAACAGAGATTTGTCTCATGAGATAAAAGCTCAAAAAGGAAAAATCGTCTCTTATCAGCAAACTGATTTTGCTGATATCATTCATTTTCAGGCTGAATTAGAGTCCTGCAGAGCAGTTGAAATCTGCTATCTGATACATCATCATCAACCTCAGATAGATATCATTCTCACGATCGATAAACTGCCTGTCAGAGAAAAAGAAAGCCTGCATTTCTCATTTCCATTCCAGATACCTGACGCTGTAATGCGATACGACAGTGCAGGAGCACCTGTTGTGGCTGAAAAAGAACAAATCACCGGTATGTGCCGTAATTTTATATGCCCGACCACTTTTGCAGATATTTCTAATCATGACTTTGGCGTTACGATTGCCTGCATCGACAATCCTTTGATTGAAAAAGGCGGATTAAGTGCTGAAATGCCATGGTTGAAGGAATCTTTAGCAGACAATACCATCTATGCCTACCTCATGAATAATATCTGGCATACCAACTATAAAGCCGATCAGGAAGGTATTACAGAATTTAGATTTTCACTGTTCTTTCATCAGCAATACAGCCATAAACAGAGCTTTGAGTTTGCTATGCAAAACAGACTGCCAGTTATCATGAGCAATAAACCAATCTCTGAGAGATATAATCATAAAATGCTTGATTTTCTGTGTCATCTTCCATTTTCCATTATTCAAATGAGATATTCTAAACATCAAAATGCTATTCTTTTACTTCTTTTAAATACTGAAGCCCATGAACTTACTATTTCTTTGTCAGATAAAACACTTGAAGTTTTCATCAGTAATCCGCTTTTTGAGAAAGGGGAAACACTTCGTTTTATCACTCTAAAGGCATTTGAACAAAAATGGATAATGATTAGGGAAAATTAAAAACAAAGAGTCCACAGAATTAAAAAAAAGAGAAACATTATGATAGAATTGTAGGGATATGTATAATCGAACTGATTAATCTCAGAACTTATTCAAAAAAATATTCAACCACGGAAATACAGAAAACTACGGAAAAGAGTTCCGGAGGAATGACATCTTAGGAGCAGAGCCCTGAAATCTTATTAACCTGGAAACAACCACGAAAAAAAGAACTAAACCACGGATTTTAAGGGTAAACACGGATAAGATAACTCTGGTAAAACGATCTTCCGTAAATCACCCTGAAAGGGTGTGATATGAATAGCCCACGGATTTATCCGTGGGGTTAGGCAATCCCCCAAAACCACCGCTCCAGAGGAGCGGGACAATTCAGAAAGGAGAAAAAATGTCAAACACCTTTTCGCAGGTTTATCTTCATATTTTTTTAGCACCAAAGATAAGCTCAATCTGATAAAAGATCTATTTTTATGTTAGTTTGTTCCGCTCCTTCGGAGCGGTCCGGGGAGGGCAACCTGTTCCCCATGGATAAATCCATGGGCTACTCATATCATGCCCTTTCAGGGCATTGTAAAATTAAGAATTTAATCGGTCGCACTTACGGCGCTTGATTTGTAAAACACTCTATACCAGACGCTTCCGCATCTAGCTACTACTCGGCAATTCCTCCGGAATTTCTGTTTTTGCACAGACTTTAGAGGGGAATTATTTCCGTGACATTCCGTATTTCCGTGGTCGTTCAATACTTTTAGGAGGTTCAAATATAATTAAGCAGATGACCTTATTTTATTCAAAAGTCTATCTGTTCTTTTCTGATATTCTGTTTGTTTTTTTAGAGTAAAAGTATCTGTATCGCATGAAAAAGCGATGGCTTTCTTGGCATAATCCAATGCCAGAGCGTAATTTTTCTGTTTTTCGTAATACTTTGATAATTCCAGACTGCTCTCTTCATTTTGAATGTTTAGCCAAAGCTTTTCAGCTGATTCATGACTTTTGAGTTTCT
>JAGOCT010000364.1 GCA_017998585.1 Candidatus Cloacimonadota bacterium
TGATAAAGCGAAATTAACCGAAGAATACCGTACTCGTAAACAAAACCAGTTCTACTCAGAATGGTACAGAAAAGTCAGAGAAGAAGCTAAAGTCGAAGACTTAAGATACCTGTATTATTAATCTAACAGTAAGATAAAATATAAGCCCCTGATAAATCAGGGGCTTTCATTTTTGCCAACTTATTATTTCAAAGAACATTGTGTCTTAAACTATAGTTTGAAAAGAAAATAAACTAATTTGTTATTTAAAGAGGTTAAGCTTTCTGTTATAAATGCAAAAGTCATTGAATGTTATCATTTTCTCTTTAAACTGTATTTTTAAATGATATTAGGTAATATGGTGGTTTTAAAGGTTGAAATAAAATTCACATTGTAATTCAAAATAATACGAATTTATATAAAGAATTATTTATGATAAAGACTTCTAAAATCAATTTTTGAATAAATCTTATAAAGGTAGATAAATAAGATGGATGATGTTAGAGAAATAATAAAATATTCAAATGATGTTGGTTTACTTAATGAAAATTTAAAACAAATGATTTTTGTCATTTCAATTGGTAAGGGATGAAATACATATATTAATGTCGAGTAATCGCGAAATCTTGAAGTATTGTAAAGTTTAAAAATATTACTGTTTAAAGCCTTTATAAAAATGAGACTAGATAAAGGAAACAGAAATAAATACATGTTATAATCACTCGCAAGCTGAAAGGTTTTAACACAATAAACCTCAGATATATAAAAAACAGAACAGAAAATGATACCGGTAGAGAACAATTTTGAATTGAAAGTTTTTGGGTTAATTGTAGATATATAAGCTCCAATACTAACATACAAAACACCAAAGAAAAACCCATTCCTTGTATAGACAAAGAAACTACGATAAAAATCAATAAGAGATTTAATACCAAAATATTCTGACAGATGATAATATGAATCACCAAACAGGCCAATTATGTATATGATAGAAAAAGAGATGATAATTGTTTTCAATGAGTAACGAATACTCAGAAAATACACTAATAATACTGATGAAATCAACGCTGGAAAAAACCATAAATGATAAAAAGTTCCATTCAAAAAGAAACCCATAATAAACATACGAATACTATTAAGATTGATATGTGAAAAACCAACATAAAACGGAAAGTAAATCATACTCCAAAATAGATATAATCGTATGATACGATAGAGATATTTTTTAAGAATGATTGTTTGATGCCCATAGTTATGTATTTTTTTATAAAAAAAATAGCCAGATGAGATAAAGAAGAAAGGCACAGCTATTCTGCATAGCATGTTTATATGCCAAAAATCTAAAGTCTCCGACAGATTTATTAATGGGTGAGTGTGAATACAAATGACCAAAATAGAACCTATCAGTTTTAAAAAATCAATTGTATTGTAATTAGTTTTTGTTTCATTATCCATATGATTAACCTTGTTGGTATTGTAAATATGATATTTAAAAAACACCACAATGATAAACAATGTGGTGTTTATAAGTTAAAATGCTATGCTATTGTGTTAATTCTGGCAATAGCACGGTGTAAGGCGATCTCGGCGCGTCTGAAGTCAACGTTATCCTTTTTGTCTCCAAAAAGGCGCTTTTCTGCACGATCTTTAGCTGCTTCAGCACGGGATATATCAATTTCATTTTTGGATTCTATGGTTTCGCTGATAATAATGATTTCGTTATTTTCAACTGTGATAAATCCATCATGAATAGCGTACTTTTCTTCTTTTCCTTCATTGTTTGTGATAAGTGTACCAGGTCTGACTTTTGTAATAAAGGGGGTATGATTGACCATTATTTCAAAATCACCATCAACACCTGGAACAATCACTGTGTCAACCAGTGTATCTAGTTTTTTACCTGAAGGTCTGACAATTTCAATATGGATTTTACTCATCATAGGTTCCGTTCTATTGTTTTTTCAGTTTCATGGCTTTTGCTTCTGCCTGTTCCAGTCTGCCTACGAATAAGAAAGCCTGTTCTGGCCAGTCATCACAATAACCGTCAATAATCGCCTTGAAACCATTGATTGTATCTTTGATGGATACGTATTCACCTGGATAATTGGTAAACTCTTCTGCCACAAAGAAAGGCTGTGAGAAGAATCTTTCCAGTTTACGGGCACGATTAACGACCAGTTTATCATTTTCTGATAACTCGTCCATACCCAGAATGGCAATAATATCTTGCAGATCTTTGTATTTCTGAATAATTCTCTGCGTTTCACGCGCCACCTGATAGTGTTCTTCGCCAATAATCTTTGGATCAAGAATACGGCTGGTGGACATGAGCGGATCTACTGCCGGATAAATACCTAATTCCACAATACGTCTGGAAAGGAAGGTGGACGCATCAAGGTGAGAGAAGGTGGTTGCCGGTGCAGGATCTGTAAAGTCATCTGCTGGCACGTAAATCGCCTGAACAGAAGTGATAGATCCATTGACAGTTGAAGTAATACGTTCTTGTAATTCACCCATTTCTGTTGCCAGGGTTGGCTGATAACCAACGGCAGAAGGCATACGACCCAGCAGAGCTGATACCTCACTACCTGCCTGAGTAAAACGGAATATATTGTCAATAAAGAGTAAAACGTCTTTTTTGGCCACATCACGGAAGTATTCAGCAATAGTGAGGCCTGTAAGACCAACACGCATACGTGCACCAGGTGGTTCATTCATCTGACCGAAGACCATCGCTGTATTCTTAATAACGCCTGACTGATTCATTTCCAGCCAGAGGTCATTACCTTCACGGGTTCTTTCACCAACACCGCAGAATACGGAATAACCACCGTGTTCAGTTGAGATGTTTCTGATTAATTCCTGAATCAACACGGTTTTACCGACACCTGCACCACCAAAAAGACCTGTTTTACCTCCTTTTAGGTAAGGTTCAATCAAGTCAATCACTTTGATACCAGTTTCAAGAATCGCTTCTTTAGTATCCAGTTCTTCATAAGCAGGCGCTTGTCTGTGAATGGAGAAATGTTCCTGTGCTTTAACAGGACCCTGTTCATCTACAGGATCGCCCACAACATTGAGAATACGCCCTAAAACACATTCTCCGACAGGAACTGTAATTGGATTGCCTGTATCAGTAACATCTGTTCCTCTGATGATACCGTCA
>JAGOCT010000365.1 GCA_017998585.1 Candidatus Cloacimonadota bacterium
CAAAAAGACAAAATCAGCATTTTTGTCCGGGTAATATAGATAGAGGGGGATTGTTTCTGATCATTACACTCATCAAACAATCTTTTTTCAAAACGCCTAAAAGCCCTGTATCAAGCATTCTCATTCTTTTTTTCATCGGAAGCCAAAAAGAACTTGACGTCATCTCTTTATTAGTAGTATTTGACTACTAATATCAAGGAGGTGAATTGAAAGCGGAAGAAATCTTAAATGAACTACTCAAAGAAGTGGGCATGAACAATCTGGAGGCAGAAATTTATCTGACACTCTTACAAAAACCAGGGCTTACCGGTTACAAGATAGCCGGTGAAATATCCAAAGCAACTGCCAATACCTATAAAGCTTTGAATCAACTGGAAAGTAAAGGTCTGGTCGTTTATTCAGAAAAGGATAACAACAAGGTTTACTCAGTTATTGATATTAACGAGTATATGGACAAAATAGCAAACGGTTTTCAGATTAAACGAAAGATGATCAATGAACAGATTAAACATTTAAAAACACCTCAGCGGAATTTTGGCAATTTTAATCTGACTGATAAAGCACAGGTTATTGAAAAAGCTAAAAATCTCATATTAAGCGCTGATAAGGTTTTGACAGTTGATGCTTTTCCTATTCCCTATGAATTGCTTAAAGAATCGATTCAGATAAAAGAGTCAGAAGAAAATGTAAAGATATATCTCAAACTCTATCACAAAACAGAACATATCTGCAAGCATACGATTGATTCATACAGAGGAGATGATCACATAGATTCATGGACAGGTCAATGGTTGATTATATGTAAAGATGGTGTTGAGTCTTTATTAGCCTGTTTCAAACGAGAAACTGAAGAATTGATTCATGCCGTATGGTCAACAGACCCCTTTATCTCATTTTGTATTTTTAATGGTATGGCAAACGAATTTATGCTGATAGACATTCTCAATTCAGCTTATGTGGATCAGAAGATGGATATGGATATCATCAACTTTCATCATAGCAGATACCGCTATCTGTTTAACTTTGAATCAGAGGCCGGTAATTCTATTTTAGACCAACTCTATGAGAAAAATGATAAAGATAAACCAGAATAATACACAAAATCCAAAAAGGAGAGGATTATGAAAGAACAACTATTAACAACAGAAATTGCACTAAACAACAGTCATGTTCAGTTTAGTGCCTTTGCCGGAAAAAACAACCCTATTTTAATAGATTATGTACCTCCGATTGGTAATGGGGAAGGATATACATCTCTGGAATTATTAATGATTAGTTTATCTACTTGCCTGACAACATCTGTTTTAACACTTCTGCGAAAGAAGAATAAAAATATTGTTAATGCTTATGCCACTTCTACAGGAAAAAGACGAACTGTACATCCGACCTATCTCGAAGAAATCAATATTCAATTAAATCTGATCTCCTCAGACACAAGCGTTGAGGAGTTAAATGAAGTGCTTAAAATATCTGAAAGCACCATCTGTCCGGTTATTAATATGTTAAATGAGAATATTCAGGTAAATATTGAACACATGATTCATAAACCAGAAGATTTAGATGATACAATGGAGGAATAATGAGATATTTCATCACTTTAATCATTCTGATAACAGGATTCATATTAAATGCCTTACCGGTTTCTTTTGAAACAGCCAAAGTAAAGGCAGTTGAGTTTGTAAGTGTAATAAACTCAAATAAAGACGTCAGTTTTGATGATCATGTGAGTAACGATCAAACATTCTATCTGTTTAAATTAAAACCACAAGGCTTTGTCATTATGGCAAATGACAATGACCTGCCACCCGTAATTGGCTATTCCTTTGAAAACAATTTTAGTGAATCGGATGATCAGCTGCTAATCATGAATTACTGGCTGAATCAGTATCAGAGTCAATTACTGGCAAAAAGCAGTTCTGAGTTTAAACAATTAAACAGAACTAAGTGGTCTGAACCCTTTAGCAAAAGCCGTTTTCAGCAATGGCCTGAAGAAGGCAGTACACCTACTGGCGGATGGGTGGTTACTAACTGGACACAGACATCTCCCTATAATAATTTGTGCCCGATTGATCAGGGAACCAATACCAGAAGTATAGCCGGCTGTCCTTCAATAGCCATGGGTCAGATTGTTAATTATCACAGAACTATCAACAATACCCGTTTTAATGCAAATGATGCTTATCTGATGTATAGCTCAAACACAAACCAGTTTCCAATCACCGGAGAGACGAATACCTACGGGTATCCGGCTTTTACAGATTTAAATAACTACTTGTCTGAGATCGAAAATATCTATGCCGGTACAGATAATTTAAACAGCACTCAGAAAGCTGCCCTTGTTCTTGCCTGCGGTCTTGCCATCAAACAAAGTTATTCCTCAGAAGTATCAGGAAATTACTTTCATAATCAGGTAATCAATGGATTTCATCGTTTTGGGTTCAATACCGCCAGAATGTTAGCAGAAAGCGATTATTATCTGTATGAACGAATGGCTGATAATATGAAGAATGCCATGCCTGCACAAATTTGCGTTTTAAATCCGGATGGAGCTGGACATCAGATTGTCGTAGATGGTTATAATACCAATGATGCTTATCATTTTAATTTTGGTTGGGGTGGCAGTTCAAATGGCTGGTACTCATTACCTTTGAGTGGAATGCCTTATGAATTGAATCTGTTTGGTACCATTGTCGTAGATATCAATCAGGATCCGGAAAGCTTCCCTGATGCAGATTTGCAGATCAATAGTGCCTTGCCATTAAATCATTACAATTTATCTTATCAGATTTCTAATAATGACAATGGTGCCTATTATTACCACATTCTTTTAGATAATGAGCTGATCAATGACATCAGTCATGCTGGGCAATACAGTCATTTTATTGGTTCAATGGACAATGGTTTTCATAAATTATCCATGCTAGCTTTTACAGAAGAGGGTCATTACAAAATGACTGAGTCTATGATTGAATTGAAAAGAGGTAATCAAATATTCAGCGAAAACTTTGACCAGACAACAACGAATTGGGAAATCATCTGTACCAATAACGATTATAGTTGGCAGTTAAAAAACAATAGCCTGGAAATCTTTTCAGCTTATGATACTCAAAACATCTTTTCTCTCACCTGCCCGGTCGCATAC
>JAGOCT010000366.1 GCA_017998585.1 Candidatus Cloacimonadota bacterium
TCGTTATATCATTCTTAAAAAAGCACAATCTGATAAGAATTTCCGTATTGCTAAAAGATTAAGCCCTTTAATGAATAGTTATGATGACAATGTTGCTTATGAAAGTAGTATATTTAAAGGTGTTAGCTATTACGATGCTAAAAAAAGATTACTTCTTGTAGATTCAAGCATCGATTTAGGTTATGATGAAAAACTTCAGACTACGCTTCAAACCAGTCTTTTCCCTACAGAAATGATTACTGCTTACAAATCTAAGATTGATGAGTTAAAGGCTAAAAATGATCCTGCCTTACAAGCTGAAATTGATTACTACAGCAATGCAATAAAAATGCAGGAAGAAAATGAACTGCTTAAGCAGGCAAATCAGCTGACTGGTAAAAAGAGAATTAAATTCTTACAGAAATACCGTGAGAAAATTAAACGTACCTTTAAATACTATCTGATAAAAACAGATGGTGCAGCTCAATTTGATATGACTGAAATTTATGTAGATGAAACTCATAAAGATGGAAGATTTTTCCCAACTCCTGACTGGTTTAACAATAAGAATTTACCAATGCTGTTTGCTTCTCTGATATTCGGATTTCTGGTATTTTACTATATTACGCGTTGTCAACGTGGGGAAGACCTTTATGTTCGTCCGATTGCTGGTCTTGAAGAAATTGACAATGCGATAGGCCGTGCTACTGAAATGGGTCGCCCAATTCTTTTTGTACCAGGTCTTTCCAGTATTGGCGATGTAGCAACTTTAGCCGCTTTATCAATATTGGGGCATATCACTAAGAAAACTGCTGAATATGATACCAGAATATTAGTGCCTGTGTGTGACTATATTGTGTTACCTATTGCTCAACAAATTGTTAAAGAAGCGCATTATGAAGCTGGTCGTCCGGATACCTTTGATCCGGGTAATATCTTCTTCGTAGCTGAAGGCCAGTTTGCTTATGTGGCAGGTGTAAATGGTGTCATGGTTCGTGAAAAAACTGCAACCAACTTCTATATGGGTATGTTCTACGCAGAAGCGCTTCTGATGACTGAAACCGGTAATGCGACTGGCGCTGTACAGATTTCAGGTACTGATGCTTTAACTCAGATTCCTTTCTTTATTACTACTTGTGACTATACACTGATTGGTGAAGAGTTATATGCCGCATCAGCTTATCTGGCAAGAGAAGCCTTACTGTTAGGTACACTGAAAGCTCAGGATTATACAAAACTGCTCATATTAATCTTTATGACATTAGGAACCATTTTATCTACTTTCCATATTAACTTCCTGATTAACTGGTTCCCAACAGAATAATTATTACTGCAAGCTATCGAACGAGCATCCTACTCGTTGTAGCGCAAGCTACCAGCTTGCGAAAAAGAAAAACCTGCTGCGAGGTTACAAACAAGATGCTTGTAGTTCGAAGAGCGACTTCTTGCAGATAATTATAAAAACTTCGAATTGATGGCCGATCCAGGATCGGCCTCAATTCCATTTAAAAGGAGAGATGTTTAAATGAAAATAAAGTTTTTCCCATTTCAAATAACAATTGAATCTGATATTGATAAAAAAGATGTTATCTTGTTTACTGATCGTAAAACCGGAATATTATACGAAGAAAACGTACCTGGTAAAAAATCTGTTCATTTTTTATATACTTGTCCTTTAGGAAAAATATTGTTAAAATCTATCTTTTGTGGAAGACCAATTCAGTATTTACAGGGTTTATTTATGGACATATTTCTTTCCAGATTTCTTATCAAATCTTTTATCCGCAATTATCAGATAGATATGAATGATTCTCTCTTATCTGAAAATCAGTTTAAAAGCTTCAATGCTTTTTTTACTCGTAAGTTAAAACAAGGGTCACGTTTCGTAAATGATGATGATAATAAGATCATCTCTCCAGCTGATGGTAAAATTTTGGTCTTTGAAAAAGCAGATCAGTCTATGAATTTTTACATTAAAGGTACTTCGTTTGATATAACTGGTTTTATTGCAGATAAAAAGTTATCAGAACAGTTTGTAAATGCTTCGATGGCGATCATCAGACTGGCTCCGGTTGATTATCATCGTTTTCATTTCCCAGTTTCCTGTATCCCTTCAAAAAGCGTTTTGATTAAAGGGAAATATTACTCTGTTTCTCCTCTGGCTTTAAGACGAAATATCGAGATTTTTAATCAGAATAAGCGAGAAATCTGTCTTTTAAAAAGTAAAAAGGGTTCAGATATTTTGATGATTGAAGTTGGAGCTACTTTTGTCGGTGGCATTAAACAGACTTATGTTCCAGGTATAGAAACTGAGAAGGGAATGGAAAAAGGGTTTTTTAAATTTGGTGGTTCAACTGTTGTACTGCTATTCAAAGAAGATACAATTCAGTTTGATAAAGATTTATTGGATAATACCAGAAAAGGATTTGAAACAACCATCAGAATGGGTGAGTCTATTGCCAGCTTTGTTGAATAAGTGGGAAGATCATCCTCTATATATATTACCTGGACAGAAACATGGAATCTTGTCTTTTTTTTAAAAAATTCATAAAAAAATAGTATCTACTCAGGTACTGGTTTACACAATAAATGTGTGTCTGCAAAATGTCATAATTTAAAAAAATGTCATAATGGTTTGTAGGGATGTGCGAAACGGAGCTTGCGTAGTGGCGTACATCCGAAAAACAAAAAGGAAAAATACCCTGTTCCGTGTATCATACAGGTATTCTAAGCGGATTTACGGCGCTTCGCTTCGCAAATCCCTACAAGTGCTTTTCAATTTATCAATTATTGTTCAGCTTATTACCGTATTTTATAATAACAATCAGTACCTGAGTAGTTACAAAATAAGATTTTTTGAAAAGTATGCAGAAATAAATGAGAAATCCATAGTCTATTTCAATCGATAAATATACTATAAAATTCACTCAGAAAATAGGATGAGAAATCATACTTTTTTTTAAAAAAATATAACTTAGTTTCCTTATTCTATCCTTATACCTTCCTTATCAAAAATGTTACGAATGTATAATTTATTATTTAAGGAATTCTACCTGATTATGTTTTAGAGAATTTATAATTGCCAATGAAAAAATATCGAGATTTAATCCTTCTAAATTTTGACGTGCTTTTTGGAATGCTTTCTCTATGACG
>JAGOCT010000367.1 GCA_017998585.1 Candidatus Cloacimonadota bacterium
GCACCCATACTGGTTCCCACAATACAGTCAATTGGCAGTCCGGCCTCTTCAATCACTTTAAGCATACCAATATGAGCCAAGCCTTTAGCTCCACCGCCACTCAGAACAAGTCCGATCTTCGGTCTGGCAAATAAAGGTAAAACAAGCATCCAAAATACTATAATATATATAAATCTTCTCATACAATCCCTTTTAACAAACAATAAAATAAAAACCTAAAAACAGTCAAGTCTATTGTCAATCTCTGCATTGAGAATATTATATCAGAAAACTTTTATAATGACGTATTGATTCAAAACATGATGTTTTGCATAGGCAATCATTCCTGTACAAGATTACAATATTCTTCTTTGCTTTAATATTTTTCATCTAATTATCATATGATTCCCTTATCTATCCTGTAGAAAACTCTTTTTTTTTCTGCTGAAAGCATTAGACTCACTTAACTCATTTATACGACTATACACATCAGATGAAGAGGGAGAGAATAAGATGGAAAGCAGCAAAAAAGGGGAATATTCACAATTTTTCAGAGATTTATAGAATAAAGGAGTTTAGGGAGTTTTTTAGATTTTACTGGCTGTTGATGAAAAGACAAGCAGGTAACTTATCTTTTAAAAAGAGTCAAATTTGTTCAGATCAGTTCTTTATCTGATTTCAGCATATCCAAAAAGTGTTGTAATTCATCTTTTAACAAAAAGATATGCTGTTCGAGATTTTTAAAAACATTTAAAGCATTTGAAAGTTGTTTTTCTTTACCCTTCATTTCAAGTTCCTGAGCGAGCTGGTCGCAATAAGTTACTCTCAATGTTTTTAGAGTACCTTTAAGCGTATGAGCAGATTTGTTTAACTGTTCCGGATTATCTTCTGCGATGGCTTCTTTGATGTGAGACATATACTCAGGTAATACAAAGAAAAACATTTCTATCAGTTCTATCATAAATTCTTTATCATGACATTGTTGTTCTATCAGTTCCATCTGATTGAAATGACGGTAAAAGGGGACATTTTTGGTACTTATATTAACGGAGTCTTTCATATCAGAGACATCCTCTTTTTGAGGTTGATGAACCAATTCAGACAATTTTTTCATAATGATCTTTACATTGATGGGTTTGGTAATCACATCATCCATTCCTTCCTGCAGACATTTATCCAGTTCTTCAGGTAAAGAATAAGCTGTCAATGCAATCACAGGTGTATGGATATTTTTCACATTTTCAATTTCTCTGATTCGCTTAGTAGCCTCAATGCCATTCATCTCAGGCATTTGAACATCCATTAAAATCACATCAAACACATCATTCGCATATTTCTCAATTGCTTCGAGTCCATTCACTGCAATCGTGATCTGGTGACCTTCACGGCTAAGCAGTCTTTCAGCAAATTTTCGGTTAATAGCTTCATCCTCCACCAGCAAAATATTCAATTTCTTTTGACTTATTTCAATTGAAGGCTGATTTGTTTTTTCATCAGCTAATGCCATTTGTTCAGCAGATATGGCACATCTGCCAGATTCCTTCTCATTTTTGTCCACATTTTGAGCAAATACACTCTGAATCGTGCTAATCAGTTCATCCCTGCTCACTGGTTTTTTTAAAACAGCCTCAGCGCCAGCCTCTTTTGCATATTCACTCACATTGTATTCATTTAATCCTGTGATAATAATTACCTTACAATCTTTATTTAATGGATTATTATGGATCATTTTTATAATATTCCACCCGTCACTGTCTTTTAAAGTCAAATCAATCAGTGCAAGGTCATAAGGCCGGTGATTCTTTTCTGAATGTTCCAGAAAGCGTTGACATTCTTCCTCATTTTCGGCTGTATCAGCAGTCATTTTGCTGGCAACTAAAATATTTCTCAGATATTTTCTCACACCAGCGCTATCATCAACGATTAAGACATGTTTATGTCCTGAAATCTCTTTATCATACTCATTCTCTGCTTTTTGCTGAGGCACATCCACATGTACACTAAACCAGAAGGTACTGCCCGTTCCAGGCTCACTTTCTACCCAAATACTACCATTCATCAGACTCACCAGCTGTTTACAGATAGCCAGACCCAAACCTGTACCTGCATAACGTTTGGTAGTTCTCTCTTCTACCTGGTAGAAAGCTTCGAAGATATTATCCAAATTATCTTCACTAATACCAACACCACTATCCTGAACCATAAATTCAAGCACACGATGATGTTCATTAACAATTTTCTTTTGTCGGATTGAGACTTTAATTTCACCCTTTTCAGTAAATTTGATTGCATTTCCAACCAGATTGATTAAAATCTGATTGATTCTGCTATAATCTCCCCGTATGATTTCAGGCAATGTCGGATCTTGTTCGTAGATTAATTCCAACCCTTTCTGATAGGCTTTTACAGTTAAGGTTTTTAGCATTTTAACGATTTTTTCATTGATAGAAAATTCTTCTATTCTCAGGTTCATTTTACCGGCATCAATTCGTGAATAATCCAGAATATCACTAATAAGCGTCAACAGATTTTCAGAAGAGGTGTTAATGAGCTCAACATACTCCTTTTGTTCATTGTTTAAGGCAGTCTGGGCTAATAAATGAGTGATCCCTAATAATCCATTAAGTGGCGTTCGCATTTCATGACTCATATTGGAAAGGAAGTTTGCCTGTGTAATCTTTGCCAGTTCAGCAACTAATGCCAGCCGGTTCGAATGTTCAATTGTCTCTTCCAGTTGCTTGTTTACAACACTGAGTTTATTCTTTGTTTCTATCAGCTCAACATGCTCTGCATAGAAATGATTGAGCGCATTGCTCCGCTGAAAAGCAGTTTTTAATCTAAAGTCAAAATCATTTAAACTCTGATAATGAAAGAGAATGTCTGAAGGGTTTAAATCCATCAAAATATTCTCCAATGCTTTGATAATCTCTGTAACAACAATAATGACAGGTACTTTAAAGAAGAGCAGTTTAATTTGTTTTTTTATATAGGCAGGTAACATAAGCAAGATTTCAGAATCAACCAGTAAAATATCAATCTTCTTATAAAAAATAAAGGTCTCAATCTCATCTTTTAAACACAAAAATTGATTTTCTTCTCTTACTGAGAATAACTGACTGGTAAAATGAAAATAGTTAATATGGATGGTTTGAT
>JAGOCT010000368.1 GCA_017998585.1 Candidatus Cloacimonadota bacterium
GATATAAGAGACTCACTGAATTTCGTTTGTGTTCTCTATAAATCAATAACGTAACTGGTTTGGAATCCACATATAAAAGCAAAGCCTGAGCTTCCTGCTTTGCCACGCATTTTAGATAAACTTGTAAATAAAAGCCTTTCAGCAGGTTGGGTATAAACAAAAGTGCTGAGCTATTCGTATGATTAATTTTCTGAAAAATCACAATATCTGTCTTTCAACCAAATCATAGAATCTGCCCTTTTTCTCCATTAGTGTTTTATAATTCCCCTGCTCTACGATTCTACCTTTTTCCAGAACGATTATCTTTTCACAGTCGATGACCGTACTTAAGCGATGAGCAATAACAATTCGGGTGCATTTAAGTTTGCTGAGCGTTTGAGTCAGCATTTTCTGGGTATAGTTGTCAAGCGCACTGGTTGCTTCGTCGAGAAGCAGGATTTTTGGCTGATGAATCAGTGCTTTTGCAATGAGTATCCGTTGTTTCTGCCCTCCTGAAATTGTGGCTGATTTTTCATCAATATTAGTAAAGAGTTTCATAGGCATCTCTTCAATATCCTTTTTAATCTCTGCCATTTCACATGCTTTCCAGACATCTTCTTCGCTGATATCCGGATTATTGCCCTTTATATTACTCAGTATATCTCCGGGCAGCAGTCTGCCGTTTTGCAAAACAACCCCTGTTTGCTTTCTGAGACTCACCATATCTGCTTTTTCCAAATCATAATTTGAAATGTAAATCTTACCACTTTCAGCCTTTTCAAAACCAAGTATTAACCTGAATAGCGTTGACTTTCCGCTTCCGGATGACCCGACAATTGCCACATATTCACCATCATGTATCTTTAGGGAAAAGTCCTTGATGACCAAATCACAACTCCCTGAATAACGAAAATTGACATTGGAAAGCTCAATATCACCCTTAATTGATTCGATTTCGGTATTGCTGTTATTTTTCTCGGGGATTTCTTCCAAAACAGGTTTGATGTTTTGAAGAATGGCATAGATATAGCTAATGCTGATGGTTGTACTGCTTAATGAAAGCAAAATCATTTGAAATGAAATAAAAGAACTGTTAAAGGCAATAAAATCACCTACAGACAGCTTTTCTTTTTGCATGGTCAGCCAGAAAACAAGCATTGAACTGACAATGGCAAAAATACTCATAAAACTACTATTAAAGAGTTGTAATTTTTGATACAGGATTTCATACTTTTTCAGGTTCTTATACTTTTGACCCCAATGATAAAAAACTCTCTTTTCTGCACCGTTTAATCTGATTTTGCCTATTCCATTGATAATATCTGACAAAAAGCTCATCAGTTGCTCGGAGAAATAGATTTTTTTTATCCCAAATTTAATCTGCAAGGCACCATTGATCATCATAAAAACCAGCAGAATTGCTGACAGACTGATCGCATAGATTGCCATTTCGCTGTTATAGAAGAATAAGACCAACAGATAAAAGATTGAAAAACAAAAACTTAACAGCGTATCTGTCAATATACTGGAAATGATGATTTTTATCTGATAAAAACTCAATACCTTTTTCCCGATCTCTCCGGAAGAGTATTTTCTGAAAAATGAAACCGGTAAATCTACCAGTCTGCTCCATAAGGCTGATTGAAGCAGATTGTCGAGTTTAAATTCAATCTTTCCAACAGCGAGAGATTTTATCACATTAAACAAAACAGCACTCACACCCACAGAAACAAACAATATAAAAATCAGATAAAACTGCTGATAATCGCGTTCAGGGATGTGTGTATCTATGACTGAACCGGTAATAACGGGGATTAACGCACTCAGTAAACCAGCAATGATACCGGTGCTGATGATTGGCAGAAGCAGACGAAAACTCAATGCTGATGCTGAAAACCGGAACAGACTCAACAAGGTTACTTTGGTTTTTGGAAAAGGGCGATAAAAGTAATAGCCATTCAGTCTGATTTCAGAAAAATTGGAATGCGTTATCTTGTATTTTTCATTGCTTTGCGCATTGATACAGTCATAAGCATTATTTTCTCTGGAAATCAATACACAAGGTTCATTGTTATGATTGAACCCTAAAAAGGAACCTAAGTCGTTCTTCCACCAGTCCTCTTCAAGATTAAATTCTCTGATTTTAAAATCTGCTTTATTGGCAATATAATCAATTTTCTGCTTTACTTTTTCAATTTCCAAATCATGTATGGTCGTAAACTCAATATGAAGATGATGACACAATATCTTACAGGCATTGATAAGCGCTGATTCATTGACTAAAACCAAATTCTGCTCAGAGCCTGTTTTATCAGACATCAGGCTGGTCAGATCAGTGGCAGATTTTTTATACAGCAGTCTGTCATTTTCAAATGTTTTTGACAGATTCTCCAGATGCTTTCTATTCTTATCCTTCTCATTCTGAATAACCGTATTGAGAATGAATCTCTCTTTATTATGATAGTCATCGGTATCATCTATAAAATCTTTGATGTAATTATAGTGTACCGCATTCAGGTTTTCAATTAAGTGATTGTGCCATATATGGATAAGCGCATGATAATCATCTGATTTTTTAAACGGTTCATAGACTTCATCTGTGGGATCTAGCACACTAAGCTTTGAAAAGTTTATACAGCGTGCGTAAATTGCCGGTAAATCTTTAGTTTGCGAGCTCAGGCAAAACATTTCACCCGGATTGACACTGCAGATATAAGAGATTTGTCCGGAATCTGATTTATTTGTGTTCGCTTCATTCAGAGAAATAAATATATCGGCTCTGCCTTCAAGACAGAAATATAGTCTTTCCGGCTTGACGATAAATCGTTCAGAGGAATTGCTTGAAAATGCGTTTTGTTTTAAGTGATTGTCTATATTCATATTTTATACTTCTGTCAAGAGGGTGTAAAGACCCTGTTCTTTTATTAAATCTTCATGTTTACCGCGTTGAACAACCTTGCCTTTAGACAACACAATGATTTCATCACAATCACGGATGGTGCTCAAGCGGTGTGAAATAACAATACTGGTGCAGCCTCTTTTTCTGAGATTCAGGCCAATTTCTGCTTCTGTTTTTGAATCCACAGCCGAAGTCGCTTCATCTAAAATCAAAATAGAAGGTTGCGAATACAGGCATCTGGCAATTTCGAGT
>JAGOCT010000369.1 GCA_017998585.1 Candidatus Cloacimonadota bacterium
CCATGATAATCAGTACTACAAGAAACATACAAGCATCAAACAAGGTTACAACACAGAAATTCTGCCTTATTGAATTTATTGAATTCGCAATGCACTGAACAAAATGTAATAAAACAAAGAAGGATTTACCTGACGAAAACCATTTTTCATTCTGTACTGGCTCATTTTGATAATTTTTTAAAAAAAATCAAAATATTGCTTGACGACAGAAGCGTACTTAATTATTTAGGTAATTAGCTAAATAAACGAGGTAATAAATGAATGATTCTTTTTTTAAAGCTATTGCCGATGCGAACCGCCGAAAAATCCTACAATTACTCAGAGAACACGAAACACTCTCTGCAGGTGAAATCGCTCAAAACTTTGATATAAGCAAGCCTTCACTCAGTGACCATTTAAAAATCTTAAAAAATGCTGACCTGATTTTTTCTGAGAAGAAAGGTCAGTACATATATTACTCATTAAACACAAGTGTCTTTCAGGATGTACTATCCTGGGTCATGACACTCATAAAACAGGAGGAAAAATGAAAAATCTCACACACTTCAAGTATGGATTAATCATCATATTAATTCATTTAGCCGGAATTCTCTATTTCTCAGTCAGTTTAAGTTCTGATGCAATGATTCCAACTCACTGGAATTTTCAGGGTAATGTTGATAACTATGCAGGCAAATGGCATGGCATTTTGACCGGCTTTCTCATCAATCTCAGCCTTTTTGTATTCTTTTTAGCATTTCCATTCATCAGCCCAAAATATGAGAAGAATAAAGAACGTTACAAAAGCGTTATACCTGCCTTAATGACGGTGATGCTTTCTTTCTTTGCACTTATTCATATATACTCACTGTGGCTTAGCCAACATAGTACCGTCTCAGGAAAAATTGAATATATGTTTTTATTGATTGGAGCTGTCATCATCTTTTCTGGTAATCTGATGCCAAAAACACCCAGAAACTATTTTATTGGAATCAAAACACCATGGACTTTATCCAGTGAAACGATATGGAATAAAACACATCGTTTTGGAGGTAAGACATTTGTGATAGCCGGAATTGCTCTGATGACAAAAAGTTTTTGGCTTGACAAAATGTTATTCCAGGGAACAATGACAGCTATAGCGATTCTGATGTTTATACTACCTGTTATATACTCATTTCTGTTGTTTTTCAATCAAAAAAGAGCTTGAATATAAGGAGTTTAGATGAAAACAAGAAACAAACTCATAATACTTGTATTTTCTGTCCTAGCTGTTTTACTGATCATGTTTACCAGCTTACTGTATTACATTTCAACTCCAACAAAAGGCAAAATGATCAATGCCTATCAAAAACCGAAAAAAGCCTTACTGGTAATTGATACACAGGAAGATTTTATTGGAAATCACAACAAGATGAATAATCAGTATAAAAATGTTGATGAAACAATGGAGCGTATAAATCTCATACAGAAAAGAGCTCAGTTCTCTGGAATACCTGTCATATATATCAGACAGGAGTTTAGCGGAATAATGGGTAAAACGGTTTCAAAGCTTTTTATGAAAGGGGCAGCAATAAAGGGTAATCAGGGTGCCTTAATGGATAAGCGTCTCAATATTGTAAATGATATTGAATTTACAAAAAACAGAGGAGATGCCTTTTCAAATCCAGATTTAGATCAATGGTTAACTGAAAATGAAATTAGTGAGCTTTTTTTATGTGGTCTGGATGGAGAATACTGTGTACATTCGACAGCTAAAGGGGCTTTAAACAGAGGTTATAAAGTAAATATTTTTGTCGATGGAATCATGTTAGGAAAGCCAGAAAACTTTAATCAGTTGATTCAAAAATATTATGATGAAGGTATTTCATTATATAATTCAAATATGATTAAGATAAGCAGTAAAAACTAAGTTATCGATACTTTGGAGGATCAATGTCAGACATATATCAGCAAATCACTCAGATATGTACTCAGCTTATCACAGAAAATAATGTAAAAACTGTTTTGGATTATGGATGCGGAAAAGGTCATTTACTGGAACTTCTCCAGAGTAAAAATCCCGACGTTCAGTTTTTTGGAACAGACTACTTCAGAAAATACGATATTAAACTAGTAAATAATAATTCAATACAGTTTATTGATCGGGAAGATATTGACAATTCATTCAATAATCACTCTTTTGATTTAATTGTTTCAACCTTTGCCCTTCATCATTTTCAATATCCGGTATCGGAACTCCAGAAAATTTATGCCTTTCTTGCCAACAATGGTCTTTTTATCATGTTTGACCATCAGATTGTTTTAGATAGTCATGCAAAAATAGTAAAAACCGTATCTTCACTAATTGGAGAGATTGAAGGCTGTCTTAAAAAGTCTTATCACCGGCATCATTATACAATCGAAGAAGCCAAAGATTTGTTTAAGGCAATCCCCGCTAGCATTGTAGCCGTTGTTGATTTAAAAGATTCTATCGATGCTGAAGAAATGCTTGAGGATCAAAAGGATAAACTGGAACGAAACAGAAAAATACAGCAAATGGTCAGTCAAAACTCATCAGATTTTATGAAAAGTATTTGGTTGCCTTTATATCAACTGGAAGAAAAGCTAATTGAATCCTACCAGATTGATTTCACAGATGTATTTTACATTCTGGCAAAAAAAACGAGCAAATGAAAAAGACTGAAATCCATTGCAATTCGGCTTTAAACAAACTCAAACGAAAAATTCCCTATGAATGGGATTTGAATATTTACAGAGGGTGTCAGCATGGCTGTGTGTACTGTTATGCTATCTATTCCCATGATTATTTGGGTACTGCATCTTATTTCAATGATATCTATATAAAAACAAACATCGTAGAAGAACTGGAAAAGGAATTGTCCCATCCCTCATGGCAACGTTCAGTTATTAATATTGGAGGTGTAACTGATAGTTACCAACCATTAGAGTCTGAATATCAATTTATGCCGGACATTTTAAAATTGCTCATCAAATATAAAACCCCTGCGATTATTTCAACCAAGTCTGAGTTGGTGTTACGGGATTATGATTTAATCGATAAATTGTCTCAAATTACTTATGTCAATATTGCAGAAACGATTACAGTATTAAATGAGTCAATCCGAAAAGTGATCGAACCAAACGG
>JAGOCT010000370.1 GCA_017998585.1 Candidatus Cloacimonadota bacterium
AATCTGCCTTGGGTAGTTTAAACCCAAAAGACATGATATAAGCAGATAACACGGCAATCACAGACCACAACACAAAACGTTTATTAATTTGTTCTTTTAAAAAGATTACTGATAAGCAGATAGCAAACACTGGCTGTAATTTTTGTAATAATACAACAACGGTTAATTTCTGAAAATGAACTAAGAAGAGCGCTTTTACGATTGCCAGTGTGCCTAAAGAACCACCGGTTAAAGCCAATAATCCAAATAGCAGATAATCGTTACGTTTGAAATGAGCCAGTTGTTTGTACTCTCTAAATAAAAAGAGATTCATCAACATAAAAGGCAGAAAATGTATGGCAAATACAACAAATCCAGGCTTGAGTTGATACAAATGCGGTGTCAGCAATATCCCGTCAGCACCCCATAAAGCAGCAGCGAGACAGATTGCCAGAATATGAAATAAATAGTTTTTTTCTTTGCTCATTATTCTTTCATACCAGAAGAGGAATAGCTTTCAATAATGCTTCTCTGAGCAAATAAGAAAATAATGATAAGCGGAATAATACTAAATGATGAGGCTGCCATCAATAAAGTCGTTTGGGATGAGGCTTCCTGTGAAAAATAACTTAATCCTACCTGTAAAACTCTTAACTCAGGACTATTCGTCATAACTAATGGCCACATAAAGCTGTTCCATGAACCAATAATTGAGAAAACTGAGGCTGTCGCAATCACAGATTTGGATAAAGGCAAGATAATTGTCCAAAGAATTCTAAATGGACTGCAACCGTCAATTGCTGCAGCATCCAGCAGATCCTGAGGGATGGTTTTAAAATGCTGACGCATCAGGAAAATGGTAAATATATTTGCTATCCAGGGGATTATCAGTGCATGGTAAGTATTGATCCAGCCCATTTTATTTAACAAGATATAGGAAGGAATAATGAATATCGGTTCTGGCACCATCATCATACTGATCAAAAAGTAAAATAGAAAATCCCTGCCAAAAAATTGCATTCTGGCAAAGGCATAAGCTGAGAGAGCAGAGGTAACCAAGACTCCCAGTAAGACCATGATCGCCATATAGATCGTATTAAGAAAATAACGGTTGAAAGGCACTTTTCTAAATGCTTCTGCATAATTTGACCAGTGAAATTTGATACGTTTCACATCTTTTATCTCATTTGTAGGCACTTTCAGATAGGATTTTACAATTTTACTCTTATCATTGATCAGATTGATCACGGTACTGTCTTTTTCAGCCATCACCACTGAGACCTGATATTCTTTACCTTCATACATGTAGGATTTATATTGAACTACCGGATTAAAACCAGAACTGCCCTGATTGACTTCCAGCTGAGAACGCAAAGAGACTCCCAGCATCCACACAAAAGGAACAACCATTGTCAAACCGCAGATTATTAAAAGCACATAGATAAATGTATTTTTGATCATGATATTTTCCTTTCCTAATAATGCACGTGTTTCTTTTCAAAATGCTTTTGAAGCATGGTTAAACTGAGAATAATAAAGAAAAGAACGAGTGCAATAGCACTGGCATAACTTAAATCCTGAAGATCAAAACCTTTTTCATAAATATAGTAAACAATCACTTTTGTTGTGCCGTCAGGTCCGCCAATTGGAGGTCCTGTCATCAGATATACCTGTGAGAATACCTGGAAAGTCGTAATAGTTGTCATCATCAGCACATAATAAGTTGTTGGAGATATCAGGGGCAACGTCAGTTTAAAAAACTGTCTTACTTTACTTGCGCCATCAATCTCAGCCGCTTCATAATAAGATTTAGAAATATTTTGCAATCCGGCAAGATAGATCACCACATTATACCCGATGCTACGCCAGACCGTTACGATAATGATCGCAAACAGAGCCAGAGAAGGTCCGCCTGCCCATCCAGGCAATTCGATACCAAATGGTTCAAGCATCAGATAAAATATGCCCTTACTTTCTGCCAGCCATTTAAGAGGTTCAAATCCAAGAAATTTTAAAAAGCTGTTAGCAAGGCCGGTTTGCTGATTAAAGATGATTTTCCAGATAATAGACAAAGACACTAATGACGTTACAAAAGGGATAAAATAAACTGTTCTGAAAAAACTCCGTAAAGCCTTGATCTGATTCAGCAATACCGCAAACAACAGAGAAAACACGATCGTCATTGGCACAACAAAGATCACCAGATAAAAGGTATTCAACATGGATTTCCAAAATTCCATATCTGTTAATAAGCGTTTATAATTGGCTAATCCGATAAAATCTCCCGGACCAGAAATTGTCCATTCAAAAAAACTGATAATAAAAGAACCAATAATCGGTATAAATCTGAATAAGATGATGATCAGCAATGCGGGGAATATATACAACCAAGGACCTGTTTTATTGAGAAACTTGCGCATTTTTTATCTCCTTTTATAATTGGAATATCAAAAAAGCATAATGGATTAAAAATGTCAAATAAAAAATGATTAAGACCTAATAAAGATTTCATTAATAATGACACATTCTCTTGATAGGATATTTTCTTATTCTTTCCTTATTCCATCCTTATTGCTTCCTTATCCATTCTTCTTCCCAATTTTTCACAAAAGAGGATATCATTTACTACATTTTCATCATTATTCGTCAGCTTTATCAAAAATATGTCTTCAAAATAATTATCCTCTCAGAAATGAGTGGATCAGTGGATTTCCTATGGATTATTTTAAAACAGCATCCACCTCAATAACTCATTGTTATTTTTATCTTTACACGCTAAAAGTGGATAAGTGGATTTTTTTTTGCAAAATGTAGCGAACAATTCCCATCCTGTGGAGGGGAGGTACATTTAATTGTGAATTATAAATGTTGAATGATGAATGAGCTAAATATCTATTTTTTCGTGTTTTTCGTGTCTTTTCGTGGTAATAATTAAAAAAAATTCCAGAAATTCCTCATTTTGTCCGGGTAATATAAGTAGAGGATGCATCACTCGAAAATACTAAAGAGGAGGAAACCATGCGTGTTTACCTTAAGAAAAACATTACCGCCTATTCAGGCAAAGACAACGAAGAGGATGTGGTTTATTCTGCACATAATGAAGGCAATGTCTGTATTGCAAGAAACTACACGAT
>JAGOCT010000371.1 GCA_017998585.1 Candidatus Cloacimonadota bacterium
GTTTATACAATGAAGGCCGTGATACCGATATTTTACGCCCGATGGTCTTTCTACCTCAGTCAGTTTATGATGAAAACTACCGCCCTTACCTGCTGGCTTATCAGGGAACTGGAATTTATGGTAACTATTCACACGATAAAATTGGCTCCTTTGACTATAATTTCTATTCTGGTGGAATGAATCTGAATAAAGATGAAATGGTGATGCGGGTAACCAATGACATTGCCAGTTCAGTCGTTTACGCTGGTGTTCAAAAAGCGTTTTACCAATCTGTAATGAATTTTTTTTTAGGTCAGGGATTATCAGCAGCAGATGCTCAAACTCAGACAGGCCTTGTCATGGGTGCGACTACTTTTGATTTTGCTTATGAATATACAGAAGCCCGTTGTACTCAGCTTTTTGGCGGTACTTTGTTCTGGAATACCCCTGTCAATGGTCTAAGAACTGGTTTCTCATTTACCAGAGTTGATCTTGATTTTTATTCCCCAAAAACGATTGCGACCATTGATGCTCCAGCACCATTTGGAACCAATACCCTGAATTTTACCAAGAAAAGAGATGGGGGCATCCCAGCAAGATGGGCTGTGTCAGGAGAATGGCAATATAATACATTTACATTTGCTTCGGAATTTAACAAGACGACTTTACGACAAAACTTTTACGATGAAACCACTTTAGCCAAAACAGCAAAGCTTGAACGTGATGAAATCAGTTATTATGGTATGCTGAGCTGGATGATGAATGATCAAATTACTTTCTCATTGTTATATGACTTTGTAAAAATTGACAGACAAGAAGCGATTACCCCTGCCGCAACAACTGATTTATTGGCAGGAACAGATGACTGGCGTAATCAGAGATCTGATATTGCCTTTGGCGGACGTTATGATTTTAATTCAAATATTACTTTTAAAGCTGAATATCACTTAATGAATGGCTATGCAAAAGTTTATTCAGAATATCTTGACCCAATTGACAATTCAGCTGCCGGAGCAGAAGAAAACTGGTCTTATGCAATTTTTAAAGCATCATACAATTTCTAAGGGAGGAATCATGTTTAAAAGAATATCAATCCTTTTGCTCATCCTGGTTGCTGCAATTGCTATGTATGCCAGTGATTTTATAATGATTGTTAATAAAGCAAACAATACAGGCGAAATATCATCTGCTGATCTGCAAAATATCTATTCAGGGAAAAAATCAAGCTGGCCTGATGGTAAGGGTATAAATGCTACTTTTAATAAACAGGCGGGTGTTTCTGATGATTTTTTAAAAGATGGTATCAAAAAAACACTGCCTCAATATCAGACTTTCTGGAAAAAGGCTGTTTTTACGGGAACCGGTACTCCTCCTAAAGAACTGGATTCAGATGCAGCTGTTAAATCCTACGTTGCTGCAAATCAAAATGCGATTGGATTTATTTCCGCAGGTGCTTTGGATGGATCAGTAAAGAAATTGAATATTAAATAGGAAAAAATATGAAAAAGCTCACTTCTGTCAGTTATAAAATCAGAATGATCGCTCTGATGATTTTAGCTGCGTACTTTCTGGCAACCCTTTTTACCTTTTTCTCCAATTATCTGCTCACCAGTAATATCCTGCGTGTCAGAAAAGAATACTTCCCGCTTACCGTATATTCTAATGAACTGAATACCGCATTTAATCAACAGGTCAAGTCTTACGAAGATGCTTTACTTTTAGGCGATATTGATGCGGTTAATTCTGCAAATGAACAGGGAAAAACAATCAAAGAACTGATTGTGAAAATGAAGGAAACCAGCTCTGAAAAATCAGAATTTATTACCGCACTGGATTCACTGCAAACCCTTTATGATGATTTTTTTGAAATCTCATCTGATGCCTTTGTCAATATTGCTCAGGGTGTAAACTCAGAAGAAATTCAACAAAAGTCTCAACAGGCTTTTGCTATCAAAAATCAAATCAACAGTATTGCTGTTCGCTTAAATGAACAGATTGTCAATATTCTGCAAAATAATCTGGATAGCCAGAGAAACAGAGCTTTTAGAAATATTATCATGCAATTGATTTTCTTTGTACTGGTTCTTGTTTTTTCTTTATGGTTTGTCAGAGCTTTTTCCAGGCGATATATCCTCAACCCGATTTACAATATCCTTAATATGGTGAAAGATATTGCGCAAGGTGAAGGGGATTTAACCAAGCGTTTAAAAGTAGAAACCAGTGATGAAATTGGAGAATTAGGCTCTTGGATGAACATCTTTCTGGATAAAATTCATGAGATCATCAAAAAAATCTATTCAGTTAATCAGCAACTGGATAACAACTTGCTGGCTTTGAATGACTTATCGCAGAAAATGCTGTCTGACTCAATGGAAATGACCGCTGATTCCAGTAGCGCTTCCAGAGAAATCCAGAGTGTTAACGAACAGATTAGTCAGATTTCAGATGAATCTCAATATAATGCTTCAGAGATTCAAAGCCTTGCGATTGAATCTTCTCAGGCTGCACAAGGCATTTCCAGCATCGCCCGAAATGTTGATCAGGTAAATGATTCATTTTCAAATGTTACGCTTTCTATGAATCAGGTTTCTGGTAATATTGACCAGATTTCACACAATATTGCAGATATTGTTGAGCGTATTAATTCAGCAGCCAGTGCTATTGAAGAAATGACGGCTTCACTTTCAGAAGTCAACCAAAATACACAACAAGCTTACCGTATCAGCTCAGATGCTTCTACAAAAACAAAGAATACGGTAGTCGCCATGAAAGAATTGAATACGATTGCCAATGAAGTATCTGATATCGTCTCTATCATCAATGAAATCGCACGTCAGACAAATCTGCTGGCATTAAACGCAACGATTGAAGCAGCTTCTGCCGGTGAAGCCGGAAAAGGATTTTCTGTTGTGGCAAATGAAGTGAAAGAACTGGCTAAGCAAACAGCTGAAGCCACTGAAAAAATAGAGCTTCAAATCAAAAAAATGCTCAATGCAACCGAAATATCATTTAAGGATGTCGTTCAAATTGATGAAGTCATCAACCAGGTTCAGGTGTTTAATAATTCTATTTCCATGAGTATTGACCAGCAGAATCATGCAACCCATGAGATTGCAAATACAGTCAATGAT
>JAGOCT010000372.1 GCA_017998585.1 Candidatus Cloacimonadota bacterium
TCTCATCATTAACCAGCGTAGCGACCTTTTGTCCTTTGATGTTGTAGATAGAAAGTTCAGTCTGACCACCGTTTTTCAAAGTATAACTGATCTTGGTGGATGGATTGAAGGGGTTCGGGTAATTGCTTGCACTCAGTTCTTCTTTAGAATTCTCAATAATATAATCAGCTTCTGTAAAATCACGGGTTGAGACCTTTTGTACTTTAATAGAAGATTCAACTTCTACCCATGAAACCAGTGCATTTGAGTTATTGATTTTGTTCATAAATACACTGATTGGCTTATTATACAGGCTATTGCTGATTTCCTGGGGAGTGCCCAACATCGTTTCTGTCAGATCACCCATCACAGCAAAGTGCTTTTGCCCTTCACGGTAGGCATACAGCGTTCGGTAATGCATGGGCTTAAAAGCGGTGGCAATCTGATATTCAACCGGCTGAATCAAAATATCGGAAGGACTATTCGTCTGAGGGATAAAATTATAATTTGAATAAGTATATATACGCTTACGATGGCATGTCCCTGAATAGTAATAGATGATAAGACCATTATCCCAGAATATTCCATCATCTTCACTGTGATAATAATACGGAATTAAAGACAGAACTGAAGGAAAGATTAAATGTCCTGAATCTGTAATAATTTGATAAAAGAATCCCAGAGTTACCAACACATATTCCGTTTCATCTTTGTAGAGAAAAACTTTTGAGAAATCTTGATCTTCCGGATTAAAGGACATCAATGTCAGTCCCTCAGCCTGCCATCCTGACTGAGCAGATCCGTTCTGATCTAATTTCAAGACTTTCAGTTGGTCTCCGTATTCCCAAACCAGTAAATGATCATTGAGATTGTGTTCAGTCAGCTGGCATCCAGCTTCATTTTGAAACATGATCCTGCCTGTTGATTCCCACATGATATTGCCGTTTAGCACTCTCTGCCCTAGTATAATTGGCTGTTCAGGATTAGAAAAGTAAAAATAACTGTTATTCCCGTCAATACAAATTTGACCTCTGAAATTTGAAGGAAGCGTATTGTAATAAGTTACCCAAAGCACAAGTCCGTTTTCAGGATAGAAAAAATGACCGCTGTTATCAATGAGCTGAGTTTTAAAAGTACATTCATTCCCCTCTTTTTCGAACCAGAAAAGATGCAGACGACCTTGTGAATCTGTCTTCGCATTAATAAAAATGGAATTTTTCCGAACATCCGTATATTGTCTGGCAGTCCCAGGCCATAAAATCTCTCTGTTTTGATGATTGATCAGTTGAACCGAGAGTTTCCCGCAGTTATAGTCTTCCCATATATAAAAAGTCATATCTCCTGAATTAAAGGATTTGAGATAACGAACACTCCCTCCCAAATACCCCTGAAAAATAACCGGCTGATTGTTAGTATAAACAAGTTGGTCCTGCGTATTGAAAAAATTCAGATTGAGTTCATAAGAATAATAATCACTACTGCTAATCACAAACGCTTGATTATGTCCTTTGAAAATATAAATATTTCCGGAATCCATTGAACAAATAGTATGCCCATCCGGTTCCCATAATGCATTTCCTGAACTGTCAAGCTTCTGACCTGTTATATTGCCGTTATAAATATTGAAAAGGTAAATATGATCTGTATCTCTCTGAAGCATAGTCAAATTATTTATAAAAGAAGGCTGATAGCTCCATAGTAAATCCAGATTATGATTGGTCTTGATCAGTTTAAAAGCAACAGGCATGATACGGTCACAATACTTAATGTATAAATCACTTCCCGAAATCATAATCTCTGAAACACCTTCCAGATGGGGCTCAGCAATGATGAGTTTACCTCCTGAACTGAAAACCACGCTACCATCTGGATTGATGATTTGGCCATAAATGTTATTGCCATTTTTCCAGACACAGATCACCTGATGATTATCAAATTCATTGACTGAAAAGTAATAGGCAGCATTACTGTCATTCAGATCCTGGGGTATGCTGGTGATTTGCCCTGTATTACTGCAACGAACAATCTTTCGCTGATAAGATTCATTATAAACCAGGATAAAATCATCCTGTGAGGTATAATAAACCTCCCGTAACAAGCCATTGGTCAGTCCTTCTGGGAAAACAGTGAAGTTGGCAATAGTTTCTCCATTGGCATTGATATGTCGTATCGTACGGCTCATCCGATCAACAATGATGAAAAATCCACCCGACTGATCTGGGAACACACGAGAGTAGTAATAATCACTGGTTTGACCTTTAGCACAGACTATCTTACCTGCTTCACCCCAAAGCAGATTGCCATTAATATCAATTTTCTGGGCACAATAGTATAGGGAGTCAGAACTGGATTCTTCTTCAATATAAGGATTTTCAGGCCAAATAACAATAAAATGCCCATCACTGCTTTCGATCAGACAAGGCTGAGACTGAAGCCAGTCACGTGTTGAGAGTTCAATTCCGCCTTCCGGCCATAGATGTTGCCCGTTTTCTGTAGTCAGTTGGGCATACAGTTTTCTTTTTTCGTTTCTGATATCAGACCAGACACTGATCACACCCTGTTCTGTGCTGACAGAAGATTTCCCAAGAATCGGATTGACATTCTGCTGAAGGGTGACAGGCTCATCCCAGATTGTGATCGCCATCAGATGATTTATCATCATTATCAAAACAAGCAGTGATAATTTTGTTCTCAATTTTCCTCCTTCATCTGAGGGATTGTACTTGTAAAGATAACCCATTTGGGTATTTAAGGGACTCGACTTGCACTTTAGCACTTCTTTACTGGTGGAGAATTGTGCGCTACTTTTCGCAAATCACTACGGAACTCTCAATCTCTGCGCCTCAGCGCTTCCGCATGAGCATGATTTGTTAGGGCTAGTAGGGTCGTAATACAACACTATCATTTCATCAAGATCATTTTTTTAGTGATACGCTCTCCGCCAGAATTCAAACGATAAAAATATATACCCGAAGATACACTGGCTCCATTTTTATCTTTCCCATTCCAAATAACTTCATGGGTACCGGCTGTCTTCACTTCTTTAACCAGAGTAGCGACTTTTTGCCCTTTGATATTATAGACAGAAAGTTCAGTCTGTCCAGCGTTTTTCAGGGTATAGCATATCT
>JAGOCT010000373.1 GCA_017998585.1 Candidatus Cloacimonadota bacterium
AACTTTTGCTTTACGGGATTGATTCTAATGGGATTGAAATGAAACGCCCGGATACGACTGTCTCCAATAAAATAGGAATCTGATTTTGATAACTGCATTTGAGGATACCACTGATCTAAAGAATAAATAGGATCAATATAATTTTCATAATCCAAGCTTTGTTCAGAATGATTATAATTCATTTTGAGTGCAGGTTCGATTAAAATCTGCTCTAAATATATTTCTTTTTTACTTAAAAATTCTATTTGAAAATCACCATCAACAGGCAAACCAATCTGTTCTGAAAACCAGGGAATAACAGGTTTCCCTTCCTCTGCTCGAATCAAAGCATTATCCATCCTGATCGACTTGTAGGTGTGTTGATTCTGATTTACTTCATTTATCTGATAAGCGGGTAATGTAAAATCTAAAATAATCTCATTTTCATTCATCTGTACAACCTTGAATGGGCTGTCAGCATTTAACACATGAAAAAATAGCAATAAAACAATGCTTAGCATTATATAACGATTCATCTTCCGTCCCTTATTCCTTTATATTCATATTGCATACTTTTGGCTTGCAATTTCATTATTAATTCTGTTTGATTGTGCATCAAACAGTCTATCTGTTCACATTTATTTCTTTTCAAGCCCTTTTTGTCCTATATCTTTCCGATAATATCGGTTTGAAAAAGAGACACATGCTGTCATCTGATAAGCCGTATCAATTGCCAGTTTTAGGGTATCAGCCAGAGCAGTAGCACACAATACACGACCACCATTGTTTACCAGATAATCGCCTGACTGTTTAACACCGGCATAAAATATCTGACCCTGATAATTCTTAATCGTCTGATTGATTGTAATAGGATTTCCCTTTTCAAATGATTCAGGATAGCCTAAAGATGCAGAGACCACTGTTACAGCATATTGATTGATAAATTCAAGTTCAATCTGATCAATTTGTTTTTGGATGATCGCTTCACAAAGCAGAGCAAAGTCTGTTTTCATTAATGGCAGAATCACTTCTGTTTCAGGGTCACCCAAGCGGCAGTTAAACTCGATGACATTGATTTCATCTTTATCAATCATCAATCCGGCAAATAATACCCCTTTAAACGGAGTACCTTCGGCTTTCATACCATCAAGAACAGGCTTAAAAATTTCTCTGTCAACCTTCTCTTTTAAATGAGAAAACTTATCAACCGGTGCAAATGCGCCCATTCCACCTGTATTAGGACCTTTGTCACCATCATAAATGGCTTTATGATCCTGAGCAAAAATGGTACTCACAAAATATTGTCCATCTGAAAATGCAAAAATGGAGGCTTCTTCCCCTTTTAAAAAGGTTTCTATAATCACCTGATTGCCGGCTGAACCAAACTTCTTATCTAAGAATATCAGCTTTAATGCGGATTCAGCTTCTGGTAAATCATTAGCAATCATCACACCTTTACCAGCAGCTAAACCATCGGCTTTTATAACAACAGGGTAATGTGCATTATTCAGATATCCCAAAGCTTCTTTGTGTGCTGTAAAGACTTGATAATCAGCTGTGGGAACATGATACTTTTTCATAATAAACTTGGAAAAAACTTTAGAGCTCTCTATCATAGCCGCCTTCTGAGACGGACCTACAACCGAAATCCCTGCATTTTCAAGTTCATCTGCAATACCATCAGAAAGTGCCTGCTCATTACCAACAAACACATAATCAATTTTTTTCTCTTTTATCTGTTCAATCAGTTCTGTAAAAGGTTTGTCCTTATCAGTCACTTCTGTGCTGAAACATTCAAAATCCTTTTTGATTCCATCATTACCAGGACTGACATAAATTTTACCAATTCCTTTGCTTCGTTTGAAAGCGTCTGCTATCGCATGTTCACGAGCTCCACTTCCAATTATCAAAACATTTTTCATTAATTCTCCAAACATTTTATCATCTGGTAAAACACAAACTCGGCTGTCTTAAACCGTATTGAGTCTCTGTTACCAAGAAATCTCATCTTAAAAATCTCTGCTTTTTCAGCATAAGCAATACCAATATAGACCAGACCGACCGGTTTCTCATCAGGCAAATCGCTTCCGCCATCTGGTCCGGCAATTCCTGTAACAGACACCCTAAAATCACTGTTAAAGCTCTTTTTCAACCCATCCATCATGGCTCTGGCACACGATTCACTAACTGCACCATCCTGTTCTATAATCTCATGAGGAACATATAGCAATCGTTCTTTTATCTCATTGCTGTAACTAATAATCCCTCCCTGCAAATAAGCAGAAGATCCTGGCATATCAGTCAGCAGTTTCTGTATCATACCGCCGGTACAGCTCTCTGCACAAGCAATTGTTTTTTGTTTTGTAATCAGAAGTTCATGAAGTTTCTGGGCTACATTTGCATAATTTTCACCCCAAATATAAGGCTTTAAAAGTGCTTTAATTTCATCATAAGCTTTCTGACATGTTTTTTTTTCAGATCCATATACTCTGATATCAACGCGACCAGTTTGTGGTAACCATGCAATATGAACATTATCTGGAATCGTCAACACTTCCATGAGTTCAGCAATCGCAGATTCACTAATCCCATAGGTATTAATTGTCTGTAAAAACCACTCTTTATTTGAACAGGCTTTTGCAATAATAGGTTTGATTCTTTCAGTAAAGAGATGCTTCATTTCAACAGGTACACCTGGCATCGCAAAAAGCATCATGTTTTTCTCATGATAAAATAGACCTGGAGCGGTTCCCATATCATTCTGAAGGATAGTAAAATCTTTTGGAACTAAAGCCTGGTTTTTATTGATTTCAGGCACAGGCACTTTCCTAAAAGCAAACATATCCTGTATTTTTAGCCATATTTTTTCATCAAAAATCAGCTCTTTACCAAAGAACTCTGCAATCACCTTTTTACTGATATCATCCTTAGTAGGTCCTAAACCACCTGTAAAAATAATCAGAGAATAAGCAGGTATCAGCTGTTCCAGTACTTCTTTGATAGAATCACTGTCATCAGGGATAATCAGTGCTTTTGAGACTTCCAGTCCCATACTGGCAAGCTCATTTCCCAACCAGCTTAAATTTGTGTTTACCGTTCGTCCCAGTAATAATTCATTACCGAT